>NZ_JBFUBD010000062.1:0-14851 GCF_056405935.1 Polaromonas sp. P1_E3 | reverse complement strand
CGCCAGTACACCGCGGGCACCGTGATTTCAAAACGTGCCTTGGCGTGCTGCATGATCAATGCTTCTGTCTCACCGAGTTGCTCCGGGGAGCCGCCAAAGGCTTTCGCCAGATCCATCATGACGAGAAATTCATTGCCGCCCTGGTCCAGAGAAAGAACTTTGAACTTGTAGCTGGCCGAGAGTACGCCGGAACGGGTCATGGCCTCACGAATGGCCGTGTACAGCTGTTCGCGGCGGGCGTGGCGCTTGAGCTTGCCGGAATCGGCGGGAGCAGGGTGTTCGGGCGAGAGTCGCTGGGGCACGGACGTAGCGACTTTGTCACGCCCGGCGGGCGTGCGTTTTTGTTCGTCGTTCGCAGCCGCGCTGGCTTGCTGCGGTTTATCGGAAAACCAGTTTAGAAAAGACATGGGCAACGTTCTCGTGATGAATGTTCATTTTCCGTCAATGCACGGAGTGAATCTGTAAGCAATGGCGCCAACGGTTCAGCTGTTGTTTAGCAGGGAATACAGTGGCGACTTTATCGAATCACCCATTCAGCTGTCTGGTAAAAAATCACGCCCATCACGTTTTTAAGATCGCCCGTAATGCACGAAAGTATTACGGCACGGGTCAGTTGTCCGATGACGCCGGCTCACGTGCAGAAAAGAGATGAAGCTCAGGTCACTGCAACGCGCTTGGGGCGGTTATAGAGTCGTTTGGCCATGACCGAACCCATCGCCATGGTCAGCTCCAATGCGATGGGGCTATGGCGGTTTGCCAGTTCCAGGAATCGCATTGGGGTAAGGCACCACAGCTTGCAGGGCGTTGAGGCATGCACCGTGGCGCTACGGGGCATGTGTGAAAAGAACGCGCCTTCACCCAGCACAGTGCCAGCACCCACCAGTGCCATTCGAACGCGGGCCTTTTCGTCTTCGTAATGAACGCTCAGCGTGCCGCTCTCCACAAAATACAGCGTGCGATCCAGTGCGCCCTGTTCCATCAGCACCTGGCCGCTGTTCAGCGCGAACGGCTGCATGTAGCTGGCGAGTATGTCCCAGTGCGGCTGGTTGAATTGACAACGCAATGCATCACTGGCGTGGCAGTGAAGAATGGCTTGGGCAAGGCCCTGAATGTCAAAGCGAATGGCGGCAGGTAGTGGAGCGTTCATAGTGGGACGGAAGATACCTTTGCACTACAACGCTCGCAAGGGACATTAACGCCCACTTACACCTGATACAGCGGCATCGGGATTTGTAATTTCATTGGTAAAAAGCGCATTTTGGAGAGCTTTGATCATTGCGTAACCGTTCATCCTTCGCGCGAACCCGCCTGTCGGCCTAAAAGCATCCAAAAGGCCTAACTGCGCGCCGCCGCGGTGCGAAAAGTGATGGACCAGCGCAGTTCAGCCGTCGGGGCGATGCTGTGCTGCCAGGCCCATCGCGCCGGGCCGCGCAGCCCATAAATGGAGCGGGGCGCAACGACGTGCCTCACAACATCAGCGCGCCTGGGGGCTTGGGGTGGGTAGGGCCTGAAGCGGATCAGGGCAGCGCTTCCCAGGGAAACGCCGGCTATCTCCTCAAAATCAGGGACATCACGATGCCAGCCGAGAGGGGTGCCGGGCCTGTACTCGGCCACAAGCGCATGGACCAGCATCTCCGGCGCCACGCCAAGCCAGCAGGCCACCCTGTCACGCAAGGGCCGCAGCCCTGCAATCAACGCCTCGGCGGGACGCAGGCGGTTGGTGTCGTAGTCAAAACTGCCGCCGTAACTGATGACCCTGCGCCGCGCGGTATAGCCTTTGTAGCGCGCAGCTTCCAGTGGCAATTGCGAGACCAGATCGATGAGGCCGGCTTCTTCGCCGGTACTCAAAAATTCAGGTTCATAAGTAAACCCGGCGGGCAGGTTGGTTGCCGGCGCAGCATCAAACAGCTCGGCCTGTGTTGAGAGAATCTCTGACATAGGGGGGGTCATTAGTGGACGTCATGAACGTTCGGCATGCAGGCGCACTCGCTCTGCTTAAAGCCATCATGGACAGCCACGCCGACGCTGGTGTAGGACGCCAACGCTTTGGGTCGGCGGTCGCGCGCCATGCACTGATGAGCGCTCTTGCTGCGCTACTTACCGATGCAGAAGCGGGAGAATATTTCGCCCAGCAAATCGTCAGCGCTGAACTGTCCCGTGATCTCGCCCAGGTGGAGCTGCGCCTGGCGCAGGTCTTCAGCAAGCAGGTCAAGGGCAGGGCGCAGGGCATGCAGTTGCCCTGCCGCTTTTTGCAGCTGGGCCTCAACGCGTGCCAGCGCCTGCACGTGGCGTTCGCGCGCCATGAACACGCCTTCAGGCGCCGCCTGCCACCCCACTACGTCAAGAAGTTTCTCGCGCAAGGCATTCAGTCCGGCCCCGGTCTTTGCCGATATCGCTACTCCGCCGGGTATGTTTGCCAGGGCGTCGGCGCCCACCTTGTCCAACTTGTTCCAGATGTCGATCACAGCCGTTCTGGCGGAAAGTTTCTGGCTCAAGGTCTTTGCCAGTTCTGCGTCGGCAGCCATGTAGCTGGCAGCAACCTGCGGGTCATGGCCCAACGCCTGCTGTGTCAGGTCGTGCAGGAAAAGCACCGCATCAGCGCTTTCGATTTCCGCCCATGCGCGTTCAATGCCGATTTTCTCGACCTCGTCCAGCGCTTCGCGCAGGCCGGCTGTATCAACCACATGCAGCGGCACGCCCTCAATCTGGATCAGCTGCGAGACTTTGTCCCGCGTGGTGCCGGCAATCGGCGTGACGATCGCCAACTCGGCGCCGGCCAGGGCATTGAGCAGAGAGCTCTTCCCGGCATTGGGCTGGCCGGCAATCACCACCTTGATACCTTCACGCAGGATGGCGCCCTGAGTGGCTCGCTGCATCACCTCCCCAAGCGTGGCTTGCAGACGCGCCAGCTGGCCTTGCGCATCGGCTTTCTGCAGGAAGTCGATGTCTTCTTCAGGAAAATCCAGCGTCGCTTCGACCAGCATGCGCAGATGGACCAGCTGGTCCAGCAAAGTGTTGATCGCCAGCGAGAATTCGCCGGACATGGACCGTGCCGCCGATCGCGCTGCGGTTTCGGTGCTGGCGTCTATCAGGTCGGCGATGGCTTCGGCCTGTGCCAGGTCGATTTTGTCGTTCAGGAAAGCACGCTCGGTGAACTCGCCCGGTTGTGCCACGCGCAACTGCGGCATCGCCTCCAGGCAACGCGCCAGCAGCAGCTGCAGCACCACCGGCCCGCCATGCGCCTGCAGTTCCAGCACGTCTTCACCGGTGTAGGAATGTGGCGCCGGGAAATGAATGGCCAGGCCCTGGTCAATCACCTGGGCCTGCCCATCACGAAAGGGCAGGTAGGTCGCCTGGCGCGCTTGCAGATGCCGGCCGCACACGGCCGCAATCACGGGAGCTACATCTTTGCCCGAGACCCGCACAATGCCCACAGCCCCGCGGCCGGGTGCGGTGGCGATCGCAACGATAGGGTCGTGGTGTCGGGCCAGCATGGTGGTAGATGTTAAGCGGTGAATGTAGAGGTGACGGGCTGCACGCGATTGATGATTTGCCTGACGGTGGATCGCCAAAGAAAAAGGGCCGCGTAGCGGCCCAATTTTTTTACCTCATACCCGCCTTATTTGAATTTCGGCAAGTTGAACTGTGGCGGCACGCCCATGCGCGTGTTAATCACCCACTGCTGCGCGATGGACAGGATGTTGTTGGTAATCCAGTACAGCACCAGGCCGGCCGGGAAGAAGAAGAACATCACGCTGAAGATCAGCGGCATGAACCACATCAGCTTGGCCTGCATCGGATCCGGCGGGGCGGGATTGAGCGCCGTTTGCAGCATGGTGGTCAGGGTCATCAGGACGGGCAGGATGAAGAAAGGATCCGGCGCCGAGAGGTCATGAATCCACAGAATCCAGGGTGCATTGCGCATTTCAACGCTGGACAGCAGCACCCAGTACAGCGCAATGAAGACGGGGATCTGGATCATGATCGGGAAGCAGCCGCCCATCGGGTTGACTTTTTCCTCGCGGTAGATTTTCATCATCGCCTGCTGCATTTCCTGCGGCTTGTCTTTCAGGCGCTCACGCATCTCCATGATCTTGGGATTGATCGCCTTCATCTTGGCCATGCTGGCATACGCCTTGGCATTGAGCCAGTAGAACGCGATTTTCAGCAGCAGCACCAGGGCCACGATGGACCAGCCCCAGTTATGCAGGAAGCCGTGCAGCTTGTCGAGCAGCCAGTACAGGGGCTTGGCCAGGATGGTGAGCCAGCCGTAGTCTTTGACGAGCTCGAGGCCTGGCGCGATGGCTTCCAGTGTTTTTTCTTCCTGAGGGCCGACGAAAAATTTCGACTCGACCGATTTGGTTGTGCCAGCTGCGATGGTGTCCAGCGGCGTGATCATGACGACGGAATACAGGTTGTTCGCGACCTTCTGGAACAACAGGTCACGCTTCAGGCCATCCGGGAGAATCCAGGCGGTTGCGAAGTAATGCTGGACCATGGCGATATAACCATTGGTGGCCTGCTTTTCGACGTCAACCTTGTTGTTCTCGATGTCCTTGAATTCCACTTTTTGGTATTTCTTGGCTTCGGTGTAAATCGCCGGGCCGGTAAAGGTGGAATAAAAAGAAGACTCTCCGGGCGGCTTGTTGCCGTCACGCACGAGCTGGAGGTACAGCTGGGGCGACACGGCGGCCGTACCGGCGTTAACGATGTCGTGGCGCACCGCGATGTCATAGGCGCCACGCTTGAGGGTATAGGTTTTGACCAGCTTGACGCCGCCGACTTCTGCCGACTCGAACTTGACTTGCAGCTCGTCCTGGCCTTCTTTCAGTGCCCGTTCACCAGGCACCACGGTCATGGGCGTTTTGTGTGTAGGAAAGCCTCCAGTGGTGCCGGGTGCCGTCACAAGGCCCGTCTGCGCCACATAAACACGGTTCGCGCTTTCGTCCATCAACACAAAGCCGTCGTCCTTGTGCGTCTGGTCCTTGTATTTCACGAACGCCGAGTGCACCAGGGTGCCGCCTTCGCTGTCAAAGGTCAGCGTGAGCACATCGGTGTTCACCACCACACGCTCGCGGGTCGCCGCGGGAGCGGCAGAGGGCGCACCCGTGGGCACAGCACCAGGCGCGCCAGGCGTTGCGTTGGCCGCTTGCGGCGCAGGCACGGAAGAGGCTGTGGTGCCGGCCGCTACAGGAGCCGAGGAACCGGCGGCTGGTGCTTTGGCCGTCTGCGTGGCTGACGGGAAAAAGGTCGCCTTGTGGCCGTTAAAAACCTGCCATTGGTCCCACAAAAGGACCATGGAAAAACCAAAAATCACCCACAGGATGGTGCGGCGGATGTCGTTCATGACGGCGTCTTTTTAGAAGGGGTGGAGGCCACAGGCGTGGCCAGGCGGGAAAAGAGGGAAACAGGCGGCACCGGGTCGTGCCCGCCATCACACCAGGGATGACAGCGTGCCAGGCGGCGCAAGGTGAGGTAGCTGCCCACCGCTGCGCCGTGCTGCTGCAGGGCCTGCAGGGAATAGGCGGAACAGGTTGGCTCAAACCGGCAGGCCGAGCCCAGCCATGGGCTGAGAAAGAGGCGATAGCCCTTGACCAGGCCGATCAGCAGGGTTTGCGGCAAGCGGAAAAGCGGCGCCAGCGCGGCAAGAAAGGCGGTCCTGGAGCTCATGGCGCCTTGGCTCCTGCCTGCATCAGCGCCAGCACTTCCGTGCGTACCGCCAGCTTGAGCTGCTCGGACGTCGCGCTAATGAATTCTTTGCGCGAAAAATCACGCCGCAAGCGGACCACAAAAGCAGCCTGTGGATACTGATGCGAAAAATCAGCGCTCACGGTGTAGATCTGTCGTTTGATGGCGTTACGTGTGACGGCGCGTTTGGCCCAGCGTTTGGGGACCATGGCCCCAAGCCAGACATCCTGCACGGGAAACAGCGGCTTTGCCGCAAGCACATCGGCCAGTTGGCCTGGCTCAGCTTGCACGGGCTTTGCGTCCAGCGCATTGCGGTGCAATGCGAAGTGCGTTGTTTTTGCAACAATGGCGCCGGCAAGAACTGCCTGGAACTGGGGTCGGGTTTGAAGCCGTTGCACGAGCGCCAGGCGTCAGTTTAAAAAACTGCGAATGGCCAGCAGAAAACAGGCTTATACAGCCAGGCGCTTGCGGCCTTTGGCGCGGCGGGCAGCAATCACTGCGCGGCCGCCACGCGTTTTCATGCGGGTCAGGAAGCCGTGCGTACGAGCGCGTTTGACTTTGGATGGTTGGTATGTGCGTTTCATGATGGAGTCCTACTAGCCGGTCAGCTACAAAGCTTCCCCCTTTGCCTTTACTTTGCCTTGTTGCCTTATTGCCTTATTGGATAAGAGACTAAGAGACACTGCTTTGGGCGATTCGAATGATCTTGGTGGCCGTACAACACAACCATCTCTGCAAGTCTTCAAGGCAGGCAAAACCCGCCGCGAATCAGGGAAACCCATGATTATCGCAGATTTCCTAACACTGGCAACAAGTTAGCCCATCCATTTGGGGTAAAGGCTGAGATGCAGCGAACCGCGTCGCGACATACCCCAAACCGGTGCCGAAAATAGGTTGAAACCCGAATCAATTATTTTGTGGATAACTCCCCGCCCGGACTACAATTGCCGGTGCTCAAAATTAACAATATCCACAAGCAGCTCACCGCTGCCGGGCGCCTCTTGCCAGGCCAGCAACCCAGCCAAAACCACCCATGAGCGAGGCCTCCGTCCAAAACCTGAACCAGGACTTGTGGCAGAGCTGCGTCGACCACCTGGCCCAGGAATTACCCGAACAACAGTTCAATACCTGGATCCGGCCCCTCCTCGTCGAGGTCGCTCCCGACCTCACCAAAGTCACTGTTCTGGTGGGCAACCGGTTCAAACTGGACTGGGTTCGTGCCCAATATGCCGGCCGCATCTCTACCTTGCTTGAGAAAATTTCCGGGCAAAGCATCCCCCTTGAGTTAGCACTTGCTCCGCGCGAAGCGCCCGCCAAATCTTCATCTCTGGTCCGCAGCTTTGAAGGCTCCGGTATTCCTGAACCTGCCGGCCTGGGCGTTCCCGAAGAAGCCGCCGGCGCCCCGTTCAAAAACCGCCTGAACAGCGCCCTGACCTTCGACACCCTGATTGAAGGCACAGCCAACCGCATGGGCCGGGCCGCGGCGTTACATGTCTCCAGCAGCCTCGGCCAGCTTTACAACCCGCTTTTTATCTACGGCGGCGTCGGTTTGGGCAAGACCCATTTGATGCACGCCATCGGCAATAAACTGCTGGCGGACAACCCCGCCGCCAAAGTTCTCTACATCCACGCTGAACAATTTGTTTCAGATGTGGTTAAAGCTTACCAACGCAAGACTTTTGATGAATTCAAGGAGCGTTACCACTCCCTGGATTTATTGCTGATTGACGATGTCCAGTTCTTTGCCAACAAGGACCGTACCCAGGAAGAGTTTTTTAACGCTTTCGAGGCCTTGCTGACCAAAAAGTCGCACATTGTGATGACCAGCGACACTTATCCAAAGGGCCTGACGGATATCCACGAACGCCTGGTGTCGCGCTTTGATTCCGGCCTCACCGTCGCCATCGAGCCGCCCGAGCTCGAAATGCGCGTCGCCATCCTGATCCGCAAGGCCGAGGCCGAAGGCGCCTCCATGCCCGAAGAAGTCGCCTTCTTTGTCGCCAAGAACGTCCGCTCCAACGTGCGCGAGCTCGAAGGCGCCCTGCGCAAGATCCTGGCTTACTCGCGCTTCAACCTCAAGGAAATCTCCATCCAGCTGGCCCGCGAGGCCCTGCGGGACCTGCTTTCCATCCAGAACCGGCAGATTTCCGTCGAAAACATCCAGAAGACCGTCGCCGACTATTACAAGATCAAGGTCGCCGACATGTATTCCAAGAAGCGGCCCGCCAGCATTGCGCGGCCGCGGCAGATTGCCATGTACCTGGCCAAGGAACTCACGCAAAAGAGCCTCCCAGAGATCGGAGAGCTCTTTGGCGGGCGCGACCACACCACGGTGCTGCATGCCGTCCGCAAGATGTCTGCCGAACGCCAGCAAATGACAGAGCTCAACCAGCAACTGCATGTACTTGAGCAAACCCTGAAAGGCTGAAGAGCGGCATCCATGCGTCAAACGAATCCTTTAGCGCTCACCTCGCCTGGTTCACCTGGGTTTTGGGGTGATATTCAGGGCCAAACCGGCGCCTCAACAAGTTTGGGGACAACTTTTGAACAACCCATGGCTTATCCACAGAAGCAGATGACAATCGAAAGTTATTCATATTCGGCAGTGCAGTTCAGGGGCGCCTGAACACATGGTTAAACAAACGCCAAGTGGTTGATCAAAAAGGGGAAAATGGCAATATCCACAGATGGGCGCCACCCTTATCTACTACTACTAATTTGAATTAAAGAATTAAAGATAAATACAGAGGAAGTCATGATCGTTCTGAAAGCAACCCAGGATAAAGTTTTGTCGGTACTGCAGTCGGTGGCCGGCATCGTTGAGCGGAGGCACACCTTGCCCATCCTTGCCAACGTGCTGATCCGCAAAACCGGCGCGCAGCTGCAGCTCACCACGAGCGATCTTGAAATCCAGATCCGCACCACAGCCGAACTTGACGGYGACGCCGGCAACTTCACCACCACCGTGGGTGCCCGCAAGCTCATCGACATCCTGCGCTCCATGCCCAGCGACCAGACCGTCTCGCTCGAGTCGTCGCAGAACAAGCTGATCCTCAAGGGCGGCAAGAGCCGCTTCACGCTGCAAACCCTGCCCGCTGAAGACTTTCCACTGGTGCAGGAAGCCGCTAATTTCGGCCCCAGCTTCTCGGTGCCGCAAAAGGTTTTGAAAGAGCTGCTCAACCAGGTCTCGTTCGCCATGGCGGTGCACGACATCCGTTACTACCTCAACGGCATCCTGTTCGTCGCCGAAGGCAAGCAGCTGAGCCTGGTCGCCACCGACGGGCACCGCCTGGCGTTCTCCTCTGCCACGCTCGACGTCGAAGTGCCCAAGCAGGAAGTCATCCTGCCGCGCAAGACCGTTCTGGAAATGCAGCGCCTGCTCAGCGACAAAGAGGGCGCCATCGAAATGCAGTTCGCCGGCAACCAGGCCAAGTTCAGCTTTGAAGGCATGGAATTCGTCACCAAGCTGGTCGAAGGCAAGTTCCCCGACTACAACCGCGTGATTCCCAAGAACCACAAAAACATCATCACCCTGGGCCGTGTGCCCCTGCTGGCCAGCCTGCAGCGCACCGCGATTTTGACCAGCGAGAAGTTCAAGGGCGTGCGCCTGAACATCGAACCCGGCACCCTGCGCGTGGCGTCCAACAATGCCGAGCAGGAAGAAGCTGTCGACGAGCTCGACATCGACTACGGTGGTGATGCGATTGAAATCGGTTTCAACGTCACCTACCTGATCGACGCACTGTCGAACATGGACCAGGACATGGTGAAGATCGAGCTGGCTGACTCCAACAGCTCCGCGTTGCTCACCATCCCCGACGATGCAGCCTTTAAATACGTGGTGATGCCGATGCGCATTTAACGCGCTGACCACACGCTGAACAACCACCAGACCCGCGACTCTCCGCGGGTTTGGTCATTCAAGAGATTGAAGAAATCGAAGCAATTCGAAAGTAGATCGAAGAAAGATCGGAAATAAAGCTGGATATGACTGAAGAAAACACACCAAACGAAGCCGATCAGGTCAACGTTAACGACGGCGCTGCAGGCGAGGGAAGCTCCAATTTCCAGCCGAAGATTGACACCAACCAGGCCGGCGCGTCCGAAGCCTATGGCGAAGGTTCCATCCAGATCCTGGAAGGCCTGGAGGCCGTGCGCAAGCGCCCCGGCATGTACATTGGCGACACGTCTGACGGCACCGGCTTGCACCACCTGGTGTTTGAGGTGGTCGACAACTCGATTGACGAAGCACTGGCCGGCCATTGCGACGACATCGTCGTCACCATCCACACCGACAACTCCGTCAGCGTGACCGACAACGGCCGCGGTATCCCGACCGGCATCAAGATGGACGACAAGCACGAGCCCAAGCGTTCTGCTGCCGAAATCGCCCTGACCGAGCTGCACGCCGGCGGCAAGTTCAACCAGAACAGCTACAAGGTTTCAGGTGGTCTGCACGGCGTGGGCGTGAGCTGCGTCAACGCACTCAGCAAAATGCTGCGCCTCACGATTCGCCGGGACGGCAAAGTGCACGTGATGGAGTTCTCTCGCGGCTTTGTGCAAAACCGCATCATCGAGCAGGTCAACGGCGTTGACGTGTCACCCATGAAAGTCATGGACGACACCGACAAGCGCGGCACTGAAGTCCACTTCCTGCCCGACACCGACATCTTCAAAGAGAACAACGATTTCCATTACGAGATCCTCAGCAAGCGCCTGCGTGAGCTGAGCTTTTTGAACAACGGCGTGCGCATTCGCCTCAAAGACGAGCGCAGCGGCAAGGAAGACGACTTCGCCGGCGCCGGCGGCGTCAAGGGCTTTGTTGAATTCATCAACAAAGGCAAAACGGTTCTGCACCCCAACGTGTTTGCCGCCATGGGCGACCGCGCCAGCGACCAGGGCACCAACATCGGTGTTGAAGTTGCCATGCAATGGAACAGCGGCTACAGCGAACAGGTTCTCTGCTTCACCAACAACATTCCCCAGCGCGACGGTGGTACCCACCTGACGGGCCTGCGCGCAGCCATGACACGCGTCATCAACAAATATATTGACGACAGCGAACTGGCCAAGAAAGCCAAGGTTGAAGTCACCGGTGACGACATGCGCGAAGGCCTGTGCTGCGTGTTGAGCGTGAAGGTGCCCGAGCCCAAATTCAGCAGCCAGACCAAAGACAAACTGGTCTCCAGCGAAGTGCGCGGCCCGGTCGAAGACATCGTGAGCCGCCTGCTGCACGACTACCTGCAAGAGCGCCCCAACGACGCCAAAATCATCGTCGGCAAGATCATTGAAGCTGCCCGCGCCCGTGAAGCCGCTCGCAAGGCCCGCGACATGACGCGCCGCAAAGGCGTGCTCGACGGTATGGGCCTGCCCGGCAAGCTGGCCGACTGCCAGGAAAAAGACCCCGCCATGTGCGAGATCTACCTGGTCGAGGGTGACTCCGCCGGCGGCTCTGCCAAGCAGGGCCGTGACCGTAAGTTCCAGGCCATCCTGCCCCTGCGCGGTAAGATTTTGAACGTCGAAAAAGCCCGCTACGAAAAGCTGTTGACCAGCAATGAAATTTTGACGCTGATCACCGCCCTAGGCACCGGTATCGGCAAGGCTGGCGGTATTGGCGGCACGCCAGGCACCGACGACTTCAACGTCGCCAAGCTGCGCTACCACCGCATCATCATCATGACCGACGCCGACGTTGACGGTGCCCACATCCGTACGCTGCTGCTCACCTTCTTCTACCGCCAGATGCCCGAGCTCGTCGAGCGCGGCCACATCTACATTGCGCAGCCACCGCTGTACAAGGTCAAGGCCGGCAAAGAAGAGCAGTACCTGAAAGACACCGCAGCGCTTGACGGCTTCCTGCTGCGCATTGCGCTCAAAGACGCTTCAGTGCAAACCGGCGCTGAAGGCAGCACGGTGCTGGCGGGTGAAACGCTGGCCGAACTGGCCCGCAAACACCAGCTGGCCGAGTCCGTGATTGCCCGCCTGCGCGGCTTCATGGACGCAGAAGCCCTGCGCGCCATTGCCGACGGCGTGAGCCTGAACCTCGACACCGTGGCAGACGCTGAAGTGTCGGCCGTCACGCTGCAGGCCAAGCTGCGCGAACTCAACACCACCGGCGCCCCTGCCGAAGTGGCCGGCGAGTTTGACACCCGCACCGACAAACCCATTTTGCGCATCAGCCGCCGCCACCAYGGCAACGTCAAGAGCAGCGTGATCACGCAAGACTTTGTGCACGGCGCCGACTACGCCACCCTGGCTGAAGCTGCTGCCACCTTCAAGGGCCTGATTGGCGAAGGCGCCAAGGCCATGCGCGGCGAAGGCGAGCGCCAGAAGGAAGAAAAGATTGGTGACTTCCGCCAGGCCATGGCCTGGTTGATTGGCCAGGCTGAAAACGCCACCGCCCGCCAGCGCTACAAAGGCCTGGGYGAGATGAACCCCGCCCAGCTGTGGGAAACCACCATGGACCCGACCGTGCGCCGCCTGTTGCGCGTGCAGATCGACGACGCCATCGAAGCCGACCGCGTCTTCACCATGCTGATGGGCGACGARGTSGAGCCRCGCCGCGAGTTCATCGARCAGAACGCCCTGCGCGCCGCCAACATCGACGTCTAAGCGACCATTCAGCTCTTACCTGACACCATGACCGAAGAAACCACAACAACAGCAGCAGCTGCGACAGAACGCCCGGCGCTGCCCGACCACCTCTCGACCGACGAGCGCAGCCCGCACTTCGTCAAAGCCATCTTTGAACACGAGGTGGGCATCCGCTTCAACGACAAAGAGCGCAACGACGTCGCCGAGTACTGCATCAGCGAAGGCTGGATCAAGGTGCCCGTGGGCAACAAGGTAGACCGCAAGGGCAACCCGCTGATGATCAAGCTCAAAGGCAAGGTTGAGGCGTTCTACAAGTAACCAGCCAAGCCGGGAGTCAATGCATTGACTGGCCGGACCTCCATGAACACCATGAAGTTTGAACCTCTGCAGGTCCATTTCATGGTGTTTTGTTTTTGGCGGCCCATCACGTCACACACCTGAGCCATGAGCCGCATCGCCGTCATCGACTTCGAAACCACAGGCCTCTCACCCGCGATAGGCGACCGTGCGACCGAGGTCGCTATCGTGATGGTCGAACACGGCCAGGTAGTCGACCGTTTCCAGAGCCTCATGAACGCGGGCCGCTACATCCCGTCTTTCATCGAAAGCCTGACAGGTATCAGCAATGCCATGATTGCCGCCGCGCCCGCGGCCGAGAAAGTGATGGCGGAAGCGAATCGCTTTGTGGGCAACGCGCCCATGGTCGCGCACAACGCTTCTTTTGACCGCAGGTTCTGGGAAGCTGAATTAAGCCGCGCAGGGGAGGCTGCTACCCAGCCTTTCGCCTGCACCATGCTGGTTGCCAGAAGGCTGTATCCCCAGGCGCCCAGTCACAAGCTCGGTGTGCTGATTGACTACCACCGCCTGCCGAAAGCTGGCCGTGCTCACAGGGCTATGGCTGATGCTGAAATGGCGGCTTCGTTATTGGCGCAGATTCAGGATGACCTGCGTGTTCGTCATCGGGTGGCGAAGGCTGACCATGGATTGTTGATGGCTTTGCAGCGGTGTGCGAAGCCGGCTGTTCCGCAATTGATGGCGCGATACTTGATATCAGCAGCAGGTTGATAACCTCATATTTCAGTAGAAGCTAAAGAGCAGCTAAGAATTTTCCGAGATCTGTCTTCACAAGCTCGTCATTCGTCATGACTTGTGCAGCGCGCCAATTTTCTGACTTTCCCCAAAAGCTGTTCTCCGTACCGGGACGGTCGTAGTCGCCAAGTGGCGCAAATCGGCCACCAAACGCTTCATTGACGGAGCTTTCTGACAAGTAATTCTCGGTTGCTCGTTTTTGAGTGATTAAGCAATTGATTTTTAGTTGAGCACAGTTTGCCGCGAATTCAACACGGTCACTTGCTACAGAATCGCTTTCCGACTTCTTCTCGCTATCTATGATTGCAAAGACGTTGGGGCATAGGCGAATGACTTCTTCAAGCAGCGGTGTGGTTTTTCCGTTAATCATGGAACTACCTCCGAGAGGAAGAATTACAACGTGTCTATCTTTCTCGAATTTTCTCAATAGCTGTTGAAAAGTTCTTACATCTGATGGCCCCTCAACCAAGAGAATCTTATTCCAACCTATGTCTTCAAGCCCTGCTATTCCCATTGACCCGAGGAACTCGGCGTAATGAGGGGTTTTCGCATATGGGCGGACGATAGAACCTCTCTTCGTGGATTGCACCGAGTACATAAGATCCGAGCATGATCGTGCTAGTCCCAGCGAGTGCGTGGCATACAGCACACCATGTTGTGCATATGAAGCAAGCGTGGTTAAAAAATCAAGTTGGAGACCAGGGTGCAAATGTGTCTCAGGCTCATCAATAGCGATAAAGCTGGGGGCGCGGATAAGGGCATTTCCAAGTACGACTACAAGTTGTGCAATGCCCGCTCCTACCTCAGAAAGTTTGTGTGGGCGACCATCAATAACAAGCTGAAGGGTTTTCAGCTCATTGGAAGCGCTTATTTCCAGCGATTTGGCGCCGATAAGTCTTCTAACGTCTTCGGTCACTTTCCCGATAGCCCGGTTTTGTAATTTACTGCCGCCTGTTTTCCAGTTGTGCCATTGACCTAAAAATCCGGTTCCAAGATGGAGGTCGTAGTAATTGCCAGCCCCTTCGTTGAGTGCATTTCTAAAGGGACCAAAATATTGGATGTTTGCTAGAGCCAAGGCAGCGTCGACAAGTGTTGTGAACTCAACAGATCGGCCATCACTCAGGTATAGATTCTTATTTTGTAAGGTACGAAACCCTATGCCATTTAATTCTTGATGCAGGCTTTGCCCGTCTGAACTAACTAAGTCTATTTTCCAGGCCTGTTGTTGTCCGTCGTAGGTCCATGTTGCCGACTTCATAAAAAGCGGGTAGTGATTCCAGGCATGCGGAATTTCTAGTGTGAATTGGAGAGGCCCTTCCGCATACTCGTTAATGATCTCCGTTTGATCCGTAATAGGAGCGGGTAGACCGCCCAAACCGGCAAAGTGACTTGGGAAGACGTCGCGTATGTTTGAACCCTCGCCAGCTGCACCTAATCGCGCCAGCGCATGTCTAACCTCGTAGAAGAAGCGGAGTAAGGT
>NZ_JBFUBD010000061.1:0-14930 GCF_056405935.1 Polaromonas sp. P1_E3 | reverse complement strand
GTCAAGAAGAACGCGATCCTGATCATCGACTTCGCGCTGGAAGCCGAGCGGGCGCGTGGGCTATCGGCCATCGAAGCCGTGCGCGAAGCCTGCCTGCTGCGCTTTCGTCCCATCCTCATGACCACGCTGGCGGCCATTTTGGGCGCGCTGCCGCTGGCCATCGGCTTCGGCGAAGGGGCCGAGCTGCGCCGCCCGCTGGGCATCGCCATCATCGGCGGGCTGATCGCCAGCCAGGTGCTGACCTTGCTCACCACACCTGTGGTCTATGTACTGATGGACAAGCTGCGCCGGCGCAGCCCTTCCGAGCGCCAGCTCAGCCGCCACCCGGACGAGTCCGACGCGCCGCCACCCGGTGCCCCGCTCCAACTGCAATGACTGACAACGCCATGAACCACTCTTCCAATGCCCGCCCCACGTACCGCCCCCGCTTTCAGCTTCGCCTGCTGTGCGCGGCGCTGGTGCTCACCATCGGCGGCTGCGCAGTCGGTCCCGACTACCAGCGTCCGGCCACGGTCGACGTGAGCAGCTACAAGGAAGCGCAAGGCTGGGTTCCGGCCGCGCCCGCCGATACGCTGGAGCGCGGCCCGTGGTGGTCGCTGTTCAAGGACCCGGTACTGGACCAGCTGGCATCGCGCGTGGAGGTGTCCAACCAGAACGTGGCCGTGGCCGTTGCAGCGTACGCGCAGGCACGGGCCCTGGTGCGCGAGCAGCGGGCGTCACTGTTCCCGACGGTTTCGCTGAACGGCAATGCCAGCCGTTCCGGCAGCAGTAGCAGCAGTAACAGCACGACGGGCAACAATGTCGGTGGCCGCGTCGGCAACAACTACCAGCTCAGCATTGGCGGCAGCTGGGAGCCCGACGTATGGGGCCGTCTGGGCCGCACGGTAGACGGCGCAAAGGCCGGCGAACAGGCCAGTGCCGCCGACCTGGCCTCGGCCAAGCTGTCGGCGCAGGGTGAGCTGGCCACCAATTATTTGTCCTTGCGCCAGACAGACGCGCAGAAGGTGCTGCTCAAGGACACGATTGACGGCTACAAGCGCGCGCTGGAAATCACGCAAAACCGCTACAACGCCGGCATCGCGGCCAAAACCGATGTGCTGCAGGCCCAGACACAGCTGGCCAATGCGCAGGCCGACGACGCCGGCCTGGTGCGCCAGCGCGCCCAGCTGGAGCATGCCATCGCGGTGCTGGTCGGCGAAGCGCCCGGCAATTTCTCGATTGCCCCTGTGGCCTGGAACCCTTCGGTGCCTGACGTGCCCGTCGGCATACCTTCTGAGCTGCTGCAGCGCCGTCCCGACATTGCCGCCGCCGAACGCCGCGTGGCCTCTGCCAATGAACAGATCGGCATCGCCAAGAGCGCCTACTACCCCAGCCTCTCGCTGAGCGCCTCTGCCGGCCAGGGCGCCAGCCGGGTGGCGGACCTCTTCAAGGCTTCCAGCAGCGTCTGGTCCATCGGCATCTCAGCCGCGCAAGTCCTCTTCAATGCGGGAGCCACCGGCGCACGCGTGGAGGGCGCCGAGGCCTCTCACCAGCAGGCAGTGGCGCGCTACCGCCAGGCTGTGCTGGCCGCCTTCCAGGACGTGGAAGACCAGCTGTCGGCCACACGCGTGCTGCTGACCCAGCAGGAGCTGCGCCGCCAGGCGTCACAGGCCGCCGACCAGGTGGAGCAGCAGGTGCTCAACCGCTACCGCAGCGGCCAGGTGGGTTACACCGAAGTCATTACCGCCCAGGCCACCGCGCTGAGTGCGCGCCGCGCACTGGTGCAAGCCATGGCCGACCGCCAGACCACCGCGGTGGCGCTGATCCAGTCGCTGGGCGGCGGCTGGCAGGCCGCGCAATAGACGGCCACTGTGCGGGGTTCGCTGTTGCTATTGTTTTAATAGCTGCTTGCGCCCGTCCCTATTGGCCAGAGGCCATATTCTCCTGTCTATTCTGTGCCAAGAGCAGATCGACGAGGCAGTGAAATCAGCCGGCATTCACCAGAAAAAGTGGCTGAAACCCTTATACACCGTGCGCAACCAGCTATCAAAATAATAGCATCTACCCCAAGGCCTGCGTTGAAGGCTCACCTGTAGCCCCACGCCTGTGCAGCGCCGCGAGGAAAAACCGCGCCGCATCGCTGAGCGGCCTGTCCTTGCGGGTGATGGAGCCAAACGCCTCCATCTTGTGCTGGATAAAGCAGGGCAGGACTTTCAGCAGGCCGTGCCGGGCGTAATTCTCGGCAATCGACTGCGGCATGACGCCCACCATGTCGGTTTCGGCAATCAGGTTGGTGGTTGTGAGGATGGAGGCAGTTTCAATCAGGCCCTTGGGAGTCGGTGCTTGCAGCATGCGGAACTCCTGCTCCAGCACCTCACGCATCGGGCTGCCCTTGGGCTGCAGTATCCACGGGTAGTCCAGCAGGCTGGCAAACTTCACCGCCCTTTTTTGCGCCAGCGGATGGTGTACGCCCGCCACCACGGCCAGCGCCTCGTTCTCAAGCGCGGTGAAGGTGTAGTCGGCCCGGTGTTCGTCGCGGATGCGCCCGATGGCAACGTCGAGCACGCCTTCGCGCAGCAGCTCGAACAGCCGGTCGCTGGTGTCCAGCATGACATCGACCGACAGCAGCGGATAGGCTTTTTTGAGCGCGATGATCGCGTGCGTCAGCAGATTGGGTGATGGCGCCATGATGCTGCCGACCGACACCCGCCCCGAACTGCCGAGCTGTAGCTCAGCCAGCTCACGCGTCATGGACTCGATGGAACCGCGCATGCCGCGGAAATAGCGCAATGCGCTGGCGCCCGCCGGCGTGAGCTTCTGCCCGCGCCCCACGCGCTCGAACAGGCGCTGGCCCAGCGCGGACTCCAGCTCCTGGATCATCTTGGTGGCGGCAGGCTGGGTCATGCCCAGCTCTGCGGAGGCTTTGCGCAAGGTACCGTGCTCACCCACGGCCAGGATGAGGGCGACTTGGCGCATGCGCAGGCGGTTGAGAAGCTGGGGAATGAAGGAGCCGGGTGAAGTGTCGGGCATCGGCAGTCTTTCCAGGGAACAATTCAATTGATCACCATAGGTTATCAAATAATCAGGTATTTTCAATTTACGTTAACTGTTGTCTTCCCTACCATCCACGCATTGATTCAAAACGATGACGGAGACAACCATGAAATATTTGCCCGCCCTGCTGGCAGCGGCCTGCACATTGGCTGCCCACGCCCCGCTATTTGCACAAGACTGGCCGGCCAAGTCCGTGCGCATCCTGGTGGGTTCCGCCCCCGGCGGCGGCACCGACGCCATGGCCCGCGCGGTCGCTGACCGGCTCGGCCCCCTTCTCAAGCAGCCGGTCGTGGTCGAGAACCGCCCCGGCGCGTCCAACACCCTGGCGGCCGACCTGACGGCCAAGTCCAATGACGGTCATACCCTGCTGATGGGTGTTTCGACCGCGCATGCGATTGCCCCGCACCTGCTGAAACTAGGCTATGACAACAACAAGGACCTGGTGCCCGTGGTCTTTGTCGGCGCGGTGCCCAATGTGCTGGTGGTCAACAACGCCCTGCCGGTGGACTCTGTGCAGTCGCTCATCAAGCTGGCCAAGTCAAAGCCTGGACAGCTCAACTACGCCACCAGCGGCTCGGGCAGCACGCAACACATCGCGGCAGAACTCTTCAAGGACCAGGCCGGCGTTTTCATCACGCACATCCCCTACCGCGGCAGCGGCCCGGCGCTGATCGACCTCGTCGGCGGTCAGGTGCAGCTGAGCTTTGACACCATGCCCTCGGTGATCGGCCAGATCAAGAACGGCCGCATCAAGCCATTGGCAGTGGCCAGCGCCAAACGCAACCCGCAGCTTCCCAATGTGCCCACCATGGCCGAAGCCGGCGTGAAGGATGTCGAGATGAGTGCCTGGTACGGCATCTACATGCCGGCAGCCACACCCAAGGCGGTGCAGGAGCGCGTCTACGCCGAAGTGACCAAGGTGCTGGCCATGCCTGAAACGCAAACCCGGCTGAGTGCGATTGGTGCGGACCTGACACCCATGACCCAGGCGCAGTTTGCACAGTTCCACAACGATGAAAACAAGCGGTATGGTGACCTCATCCGCAAGAAAAACATCAAGCTGGACTGATCCGGATGGTCCGGAACAAGGAAAAAGACACCATGAGCAAGCAGCAGACAACAGAACCGGTACCCGTCGTCGCCCTGACACTGGGCGATGCGGCCGGCATAGGCCCCGAGCTGGTCGCCCGGCTGCTGAGCCAGCCCGGCATTACGGCGGGCGCCAACATCGTGCTGGTGGGCGATGCGTGGCTCTGGCAGCAAGGCCAGGCTACAGCGAAACAAGCGGTCGAAATACAAGCCGTGTCCAGCCTGGCCGAGGTGCGCAGCCGCGCAGACACCCGCCTGCCGGCCTTCCTGGCCACAGACACGATTCAAACGGAACAAGTGCAGCGCAGCCAGGCGCAGGCTGCCTGCGGCGCCGCTGTGCTGCAGGTGCTCAATCTCTGCATGGATGGCGCCAAACGCGGCGAGGTCGATGCCATCTGCTTTGCCCCGCTGAACAAGCAGGCCATGAAGCTGGGCGGTCTGAAGCACGAAGACGAGCTGCACCACTTTGCCGAGTACCTGGGCGTGACCGGCTACTTCTGCGAGTTCAACACGCTGGGCGATTTGTGGACGGCACGTGTGTCCTCGCACATTCCGCTGAAAGACGCAGCGGCCATGCTCAGCAAGGAACGCATCGTCGACGCAACCCGGCTGATCTACGCGTCGCTCAAGGCCAGCGGCAATGCCAGCCCCAAAGTAGCGGTGGCGGCCTTCAACCCGCACGGCGGGGACGGCGGCGTCTGCGGGCGCGAGGAAATCGACATCATCGAGCCGGCCGTGGCAGCGCTGCGCGCCAGCGGTGTCCCGGTCGATGGCCCCTTCCCGGCCGACACCATCTTCCTGAAAGCGCAGGCCGGCCAGTACCAGGCCATCGTCACCATGTACCACGACCAGGGCCAGATCGCCATCAAGCTCATGGGCTTCAGCAAGGGCGTCACCGTGCAAGGCGGCTTGCCGGTGCCCATCACCACCCCGGCGCACGGTACAGCGTACGACATTGCAGGCCAGGGTGTGGCGGATGTGAACGCGACCCTGAATGCCTTTCGCATTGCCCAACGCATGGGTGCGGCGCGCCTGCAATCAGCCGCCTGAATTTTCTCCCTCCTTCTCTTCCACCTTCAAAGAACCAACATGAAAATCAAATCAGTCCGCGCACGCGTGTTCGAATGGAAGGGCAAGACCGTTCCACCCCAAGGTAACTTCTGCTCCAACGCGATGGACCTGGTTTACTCCAAAACCGAGTCGATGAGCACCTTCCGCTTTCACTCGTGGACTGTGGTCGAGATTGAAACCGATGACGGCATCGTCGGCCTGGGCAACGTGGCGCTGGCGCCGCACATTGCCAAAGCGATCATCGACCAGTACCTCACGCCACTGGTGCTGGGCCAGGACCCCTGGGACTACGAATACCTGTGGCAGCGCATGTACCGCAGCACCCACGCCTGGGGCCGCAAGGGCGTGACCATGGCCGCGATCTCCGCGGTGGACCTCGCCATCTGGGACATCCTGGGCAAGTCGGTCAACAAGCCGGTGTTCAAGCTGCTGGGCGGCCGCACCAAGGAAAAGATTCCCTGCTACTACTCCAAGCTCTACCGTACCGACATCAAGGCCATGCAGGACGAAGCGCAAAAATACCTGGACCAGGGTTTCACCATGTTCAAGTCGCGCTTTGGCTACGGCCCGGCGCACGGCACCAAGGGCGTTTCTGAAAACCTGAAAGCCGTGGAAGCGATCCGCGAAGTCATCGGTTACGACAATGACCTGATGATGGAGTGCTACATGGGCTGGAACCTGGAATACGCCAAGCGCATGTTGCCCAAGCTCGAGAAATTTCAGTTGCGCTGGCTCGAAGAGCCCGTGATTGCCGACGACATCGACGGCTATGCCGAACTCAACCAGCTCACCAGCATCCCGATCTCAGGCGGCGAGCACGAGTTCAGCCTCTATGGTTTCAAGCAGCTGCTGGATAAAAAAGCCGTGTCGGTCGTGCAGTACGACACCAACCGCGTGGGCGGCATCACGGCGGCGCACAAGATCAATGCGCTGTGCGAGGCCTACAGCGTGCCGGTGATCCCGCACGCCGGGCAGATGCACAACTACCACCTGACCATGAGCACCCTCGCCTCGCCCATGAGCGAGTATTTTCCGATGTTCGATGTGGAAGTTGGCAATGAGCTGTTCTATTACATCTTTGACGGTGAACCTGTGGCGGAGAACGGCTTCCTGCAGCTCGACGACAACAAGCCCGGCCTGGGCCTGACGATGAAGACCGAGTTCCTCAAAGACTTCAACATCGTCGAATGAGCCGCATGAACGCAAGATACTCCGGCGTTTTCCCCGTCGTGCCCACCACTTTTACTGACGCGGGCGAGCTCGACCTGGAAAGCCAGAAACGCTGCGTTGACTTCATGATCGATGCGGGCTCGACGGGCCTCTGCATCCTTGCCAACTTCTCCGAGCAATTTGTGCTGTCCGATGAAGAGCGTGAAGTCCTCACCGCCGCCATCCTCCAACACGTGGCGGGTCGCGTGCCGGTGATTGTTACGACCACACATTTCGGCACCCGGGTGTGCGCCGAACGCAGCCGCCGCGCGCAGGACCTGGGCGCGGCCATGGTCATGGTGATGCCGCCGTACCACGGCGCAACCATCCGCGTGACGGAAGAAAAGACTTATGAGTTCTTCGCCACGCTGTCGGCCGCCATTGACATTCCCATCATGGTCCAGGACGCCCCTGTCAGCGGCACCACGCTGTCGGCAACCTTCCTGGCACGCATGGCCAAAGAGATCCGTAATGTCGCCTATTTCAAGATCGAAACGCCGGGTGCGGCCTCCAAGCTGCGTGAGTTGATCCGGCTGGGCGGCGACACGATTGAAGGGCCGTGGGACGGCGAAGAAGCCATTACCCTGCTGCCCGACCTGGAAGCCGGCGCCACCGGTGCCATGACGGGGGGTGGCTACCCGGACGGCATTCGCAAGATCATGGATGCATGGGTAGCCGGCAAGCGGGACGAGGCCATTGCCGAGTACACACGCTGGTTGCCGCTGATCAACTACGAAAACCGCCAGGGCGGCATCTTGACGGCCAAGGCCTTGATGAAGGAAGGCGGCGTGATCGCCTGCGAGGCGCCGCGCCACCCGTTTCCCGCCATGCACCCCGAGGTGCGCAAAGGCCTTCTCGAAACGGCCCGGCGGCTGGACCCGATGGTGCTACGCTGGGGCAAGTGAGCGGCCCCAGCTGCCTGCGCATTCCCCCCGTTTCCTTTCTCGTCCTCCCCCTCTTCAGGATTTCCATGCCCCTTCGGGAAACACTTTTGCTGGTGCAGAAATGCGCCCATACCTTCAGCTTTTACGACTTGGCCACCGGCCAGGCGGAAGGACACATCGTCTTGCCCAACTTTCCGCACGAGTTCACGGTAGACCCGGTGCGCCGGCTTGCTTACGTGGGCCACTACGGCATCGAAACCGCCAGCCACCTGGGAGATGTAGGCGGGCATTCTGTCTTTGTGATCGACCTGGACAAACGCGAGCATGTGGCCACCCTGAACCTCTGGCCGTATTACCGGCCGCATGGCTTGACAGTGGACGGCCAGGGCCGCCTGTTCGTGATGTCTGAGGCGCACAACGTGTTGCTGCGCTTTTCAGACCCGGCAAAGGTGCATGTGCCGGACCTGGCTGTGTCTTCCGGCGGCTACAAAACCCACCTGTTTGCATTGACGAAAGATGCACAGACGGCTTATGCGCTGAACCTGCTGTCGAACACCGTCACCAAAATCAGGCCGAATGACCCGACGTTCACCCCGGTTGCGATGATGCCCGGCCCTGTACCCGAGGGCAATGTGCTGTCGGCTGACGAGTCGCTGCTGTACGTGGCCAACCGCGGCGACGACACCATCGTCGCCGTCGACACGGCCAGCATGACGGTCGTGGCGTCGGGCAAGACACGGCGCGACCCCAACCGGGTCTACCGCTTCCAGGGCGCGCAAGGCCAGGACTTGCTGCTCACCACCAATTCGGGCGAGCATTCGCTGTCGGTGTTCGGCCTGGACCTGCAGGAGCAGCGCTGTTTTTCCTTGCCCAGCAACCCGCTGGCCTTGTCGTTTCATCCGGTGGACCGGGCGGTCTACATCTCATTTCAGGACGAGACGGTGCGCCGCCTCAATCTGGACAGCTTCGCGTTCGAGCAGGAAATCAGGACGCTGCGTGAGCCGGATTCGTCCTACGTCTGGCGGCATTGATTCAGCAAGGTCTGTATCCACTCCCGGTTCATGAAGAGCACAGGCACATCGCCCACCTCACTGCCCGCACCTGTGAAGGCGTTTACAGGGCCCGTCGTCGACGCGCACCACCACCTGTGGGACCTGTCGAAAGGCCACTACCCCTGGTTGCAGGAAGCGTACGATCCCGGCGCCTTCTTCCTGGGCGACTACCGGCCGATTTGCCGGGACTTCCTGGCAGACGACTACCGGGCGGCTGTGGGGCCTTGCGACGTGGTGGCAACCGTGCATGTGGAAGCCGAGCGCAGCCGCCTTGAGCAGGTTGCCGAAACCGCATGGCTGCATGAGGTTCACGCCAGGCACGGCTTTCCAAACGCCATCGTGGCGCACGCCTGGTTTGACCGGCCTGACAGCGAGGAATGCCTGTTCGCGCAGTCCCAGTTTCCGCTGGTGCGCGGCATCCGCAGCAAGCCCGTCACATCTGCCGCAGCGGACCAAAGCGTCAAAGCACAAGCGGGTACGATGCAACACGAAGACTGGTTGCGCGGCTTTTCATTGCTGGAGAAATATGGCCTGCGGTGGGACCTGCGCGTGCCCGCCTGGCACTTGCCCGAGGCGGCTGCCGTGGCAGCGATGTTTCCCAAAGTGCCCATCGCCCTGAACCACCACGGCTTTGCCTGGGACCGCAGCGAAGAAGGCCTCAAACGCTGGCGCGGCTGGATGGAAATACTGGCCCGGCAGGAAAACGTGCACGTCAAGCTTTCGGAATTCGGCCTGCGCGGGCAGCCCTGGGACTGGCACGAAAACGCACGCATCGTGCGGGAGACGGTGGCTATTTTTGGCTGGCAGCGCTGCATGTTCGCCAGCAACTTTCCGGTAGCGGGCCTGCGCATAAACTATCCGGACCTGGTTGCCAGTGTGGCCGGGATGCTGGACCACCTGCCGGCAAATCAGCAACATGCGATGATGTGCGGTAACGCCCTGCGTTTCTATGCGATTGATGTGGCGCCGCCTGCGGCACCCCCGCAACCCGCGCGCCCTCTCGCCCCTTGATCAACCCTGATTTCATCTGGAGCTACCTCATGACCACCAAACACGACAACCTCATCGGCGGCCAATGGCTTGCCGGCAACAGCTACAGCCAGAACCTGAACCCCAGTAACCTCTCAGACGTGATCGGCGAGTACACGCAGGCCGACGCCGCAGGGCTGGATGCCGCCGTACAGGCCGCGCAGGCCGCCTTTCCGGCCTGGTCTACCTCGGGCATCCAGGCCCGTTCGGATGCGCTCGACAAAATCGGCACTGAAATCCTGGCACGCCGCGAAGAGCTGGGCACCCTGCTCTCGCGCGAAGAAGGGAAGACCAAACCCGAAGGCATTGGCGAAGCCACACGCGCGGGCCACATCTTCAAATTTTTTGCCGGCGAGTGCCTGCGCCTGTCGGGCGAGACGATTCCTTCGGTGCGTCCCGGCATCGGTGTGGAAATCACGCGTGAACCCGTGGGCGTCGTCGGCCTGATCACACCGTGGAATTTCCCCATCGCCATTCCGGCATGGAAGGTCGCGCCGGCGCTGGCCTTCGGCAACTGCGTGGTGCTCAAGCCTGCGGACCTGGTTCCGGGCAGCGCCTGGGCTCTGGCGGAAATCATCTCGCGCTCGGGTATTCCGGCGGGCGTGTTCAACCTGGTGATGGGCCCCGGCCGCGTCATCGGCGATGCGCTGGTCAACCATCCGGGTGTCAATGCCATCAGCTTTACCGGCTCGGTCGGTGTGGGCAGCCGCATCGCGGAGACCTGCGCAAAAAACCTCAAGAAGGTGCAGCTGGAAATGGGCGGCAAGAACCCGCAGGTCATCCTGGACGACGCCGACCTGACCCAGGCCGTGGAACTCAGCGCGCAGAGCGCTTTCTATTCCACCGGACAGCGCTGCACGGCGTCGAGCCGCCTCATCGTGACCGAAGGCATTTACCCCGCTTTCGTCAAGGCACTCCAGGAACGTATGGCCCGCATCAAGGTGGGCGACGCCCTGACGGCCGGGACCGACATCGGCCCGGTTTCTTCGCAAGCCCAGCTGGAGCAGGATCTAAGCTATATCGCCATCGGCCAGCAGGAAGGCGCAACACTGTCATTCGGCGGTGACCGCGTACGCTGCCACACCGGCAGCGGCGCCGAAGGCTACTTCATGACCCCGGCGCTTTTCAGCGAAAGCACCGCCGGCATGCGCATCAACCGTGAAGAAATTTTCGGCCCGGTGGCCAGCATCATCCGCGTGAAAGACTACGAGGCCGCCCTGGCCACCGCCAATGACACGCCCTTCGGTCTGTCAGCGGGCATTGCCACCACCAGCCTCAAATACGCCACGCATTTCAAGCGCCACAGCCAGGCCGGCATGGTCATGGTGAACCTGCCAACTGCCGGTGTGGACTACCACGTGCCGTTCGGCGGCCGCAAGGGCTCAAGCTATGGTCCGCGCGAGCAGGGAAAGTATGCGCAGGAGTTTTTCACGACGGTGAAGACGGCGTATACGCTGGCTTGACATGGCCCCGGTGATGCGGACGACACGGTCGCTCAAAGTGCTGCTGGCACTGACAGCGGCTTATTTCCTCACCAGCTTCGGCCACTTCAGCCACAACGCCGAGTTCATCTGCGAATACCCCAACCTGCCGGTCTGGCTGACACGCGCACAGGTCTATGCGGTGTGGGCGGCCATCACCTCTGTGGGCGTGGTTGGCCTGTTGCTGATGCGCAAGAAATACATCGCTATGGGGTTGATGTTGATGGCTATTTACGCTGCTATGGGGTTTGATGGCTTAGGCCACTATGCGGTGGCGCCTATCGAACTTCATCCTTTAATGGCCAACGTCACCATTCTGTCGGAAGTCGCTACTGCCGCGCTGTTGTTGCCGGTGGTGCTGTGGTTGTTGACCTTGCACATACTCCGCCGAAAATCCGGAGAGCAGCCATCATGAACCACCCACTGCGCTGCCAGTGCGGCACCCTGCGAGGCCACGTCAGCCACACCGAATCAGTCTGCCGCGGCGTCTGCTACTGCAAGGACTGCCAGGCTTACGCCCACTTTCTGGGCAAGTCCGATGAGATTCTGGATGAGATGGGTGGATCGGATGTGATTGCCACGCTTCCCCAGCACGTCACCTTCACCCATGGCCAGGAAGCACTTGCCTGCATGTCACTCAGCGATCGAGGCATGCTGCGCTGGTATACCAGCTGCTGCAACACGCCGGTTGGCAACACGGCGCGTGACTTCAAGGTCTCGCACGTCGGCCTGCTGCACAACTGCCTGAAAGACCCGTCAACAAGTCTCGATGCCGCCTTCGGCCCTGTGCGCATGAAAGTCGGCATGAAGAGCGCCAAAGGCAGTGCCAAAGCCATGCCGGTCAGCACCACCGTGTCCATTCTCCGGTTCATGGCGACACTGATACGCACGAGACTCAATGGCGGCTACAAGATCACGCCCTTCTTTAATCCGGATGATGGCGCGCCATGCGTCTCGCCGAAGGTGCTCACGCCGGATGAGCGGGCTCGCTTGATGGAGGCCGTCAAGGCTTCCTAGCGTGCTTTGCGCTGCGCTATCGATTTAATAGCTGCTGGCGCTCGTCCTTAAACGGTTTCGGCCGATTTCCTCTCGAATTACCTGCTCAGGACCGCACCGTATCCGCTACCCGTTCTGCGCAGCTTTTCGCCTGGGCCGCATCGCGCGCCTCGACCATCACACGCAGCAGCGGCTCGGTGCCGCTGGCACGAATCAACAGGCGGCCAGTGTCGCCCAGCTCAGCCTCCACCTTTTTGGTCATGTCGGCCAGTGCCTTGCTGCTCTTCCAGTCCTGGTCGGGCTTAAGGCGTACGTTCACCAGTGTTTGCGGGAACAGCACCACGTCGCTCAGCAGCTGGGCCAACGTTTTTTTGCTGCGCACACACGCCTGTAATACCTGCAGCGCGCTGATGAGTCCGTCGCCGGTGGTATGCCTGTCGAGTGCCAGCAGATGGCCCGACCCCTCACCGCCCAGAAGCCAGCCGCGTTTTTCAAGCTCCTCAAGCACGTAGCGGTCACCAACCTTGGCGCGCACAAATTCGACACCCTTGGCTTTCAATGCCACTTCCACGGCCATATTGGTCATCAGGGTGCCCACGGTGCCGGGTACTTTCTCGCCGCGCGCCAGCCGCTCATTGACCATCAGGTAAAGCACTTCATCACCATTGAAAAGCCGGCCTTCAGCGTCCACGATCTGCAGCCGGTCGGCGTCGCCGTCCAGCGCTATGCCGTAGTCCGCCTTGCTGGCCTTGACCTTGGCGATCAGGGCCTCGGGGTGCGTGGCGCCTACTTCGTGGTTGATGTTGAGGCCGTCGGGCGCACAGCCGATGGCAATGACCTCGGCGCCCAGTTCATGGAACACCATAGGCGCGATATGGTAAGCCGCGCCATGCGCGCCATCGACGACGATCTTCAATCCGCGAAGCGTCAGGTCATTGGCAAAAGTGCTCTTGCAGAACTCTGTGTAGCGACCGGCCGCGTCATCAAGGCGGCGGGCTTTGCCCAGGCTGGCCGAATCAGCCCAGACGGGTGGCTCGTCGAGCGCAGCTTCCACGGCCAGTTCCCAAGCATCATCGAGCTTGGTGCCCTGGGCGCTGAAAAATTTGATGCCGTTGTCAGGGTACGCATTGTGGCTGGCGCTGATAACCACACCCAGGCTGGCACGCTGGGCCCGCGTGAGGTAGGCCACGCCCGGCGTGGGCAAAGGGCCGAGCAGCACCACATCGACGCCGGCGGAGTTGAAGCCGGACTCCAGGGCGCTTTCCAGCATGTAGCCCGAAATGCGGGTGTCCTTGCCGATCAGTACCGTAGGGCGCGATTCGGTCTTGCGAAGGACCCGGCCGACCGCGTGTGCAAGCCGTAAGACGAAATCGGGCGTGATCGGCGGCTGGCCCACCGTTCCGCGAATGCCGTCGGTGCCGAAGTATTTTCTGGTCATGAGGTATGTCCCTGTGGAGCTTGTTGTTCTTGAAGCAGGGGCCTATTTTAGGTGGCCCCGCGCGGCTCTCTGTCAGCCAAAGCCTCCATCTGCGCCGGACGGCGGCAAACCAGCGGCTAGCGCGCGGCCGCCCATACTTTGAGGCCCTGCACGGTCTCACGCACATCGTGCACCCGCACGATGCGGGCACCGCGATCCACTGCCAGCACGGCCGCCGCGACGCTGGGCACCATGCGGTCGTTCGTATCGAGCTGGGCAACAGCCGCCAGGGATGTACTGGTGACGGCAGCCAGAGAGGATTTGCGCGACCAGGCGGCCAGCAAAGGATAACCGGCGGCAAGAAACTCCTGCTGCCGCGCGAGCAAGGCGAAATTCTGCGCAACGGTTTTTCCAAAGCCCACCCCCACATCCAGCACGATGCGGGATTTGTGGACACCGGCCGACAACAGGTTCCCCGCGGCGGTTTCAAGGAAAGCCTTCACCTGCGGCACCACGTCGCCTTCCATGGGCGCAACCTGCATGGTTTGGGGTTCGCGATGCATGTGCATCAGGCAGACACCACAGCTGGGGTGCTGCGCAACCACCTGTGCCGCGCCGGCCTTGCGCAGGGCCCAGATGTCATTGATGACGTCAACGCCCAGGTCAAGCACCGCCTGCATCACCTCAGGCTTGTACGTGTCGACCGACAGCGGCACACCCAGGCTGACCGCATGGCGAACTACCGGCAGTATCCGTTCAAGCTCTTCCTCCAGCGACACGGGCGGGGCGCCAGGCCGGCTTGACTCACCGCCAATGTCCAGCATGTCGGCGCCGTCCCGGATCAATTTTTCGCAATGGGCCAACACGCCTGAAAAACCACCGCCGAGGGTGAAATACCTGCCCCCATCCGAAAATGAGTCGGGCGTAACGTTGACGATGCCCATGACGCGGGGCCTGGAAAGGTCGATTTGAAAGCGAGAGGTTTGCCAGATCATGGTTTGTCTCCGGAAATAAAAAACCGGGGACTGGCCCCGGTTATGGCGACTGCCTGGCAGTCACGTCCTGTTCACCGCGCGTCAGGCCACGGTCGGCGCCGGATCGGTGCTGACAGCAGGCGTGCCGCCGCTGGGGCCGCTTCCGCCGCCCACTGACGAATTGCGCGGTGTCCAATCCTTGGGCGGGCGTGGCTCCTTGCCGGCCATGATGTCGTCCAGCTGGTCGCCGTCAATGGTTTCCCATTCAAGCAGCGCCTTGGCCATGGCATGCATCTTGTCCTTGTTGTCCTCGATCAGCTTGCGCGCCTGGGCGTACTGCTGGTCGATGATGCGGCGTACCTCGCCATCGACCTTTTGCAGGGTCGATTCGCTCATGTTGTTGGTCTTGGTGACCGAACGGCCCAGAAACACTTCGCCTTCGTTCTCGGCGTAGACCATGGGGCCCAGAGCCTCGGTCATGCCGTAGCGGGTGACCATGTCGCGGGCCAGTGCGGTGGCACGTTCAAAGTCGTTGCTGGCACCTGTGGTCATCTGGTTCATGAAGACTTCTTCGGCGATGCGGCCACCAAACAGCATGCTGATCTGGCTCAGCATGTACTCGCGGTCATAGCTGTAGCGGTCTTGCGCCGGCAGGCTCATGGTGACACCGAGGGCACGGCCGCGAGGAATGATGG
>NZ_JBFUBD010000060.1:0-14934 GCF_056405935.1 Polaromonas sp. P1_E3 | reverse complement strand
CTGCAAAGTCTGGGCCTTTTTTCTTGCCCACTATGATGTCAGGCTGCGAGAAAAACATGCCAACCCACACCAAACAAGCCACCCGCCCTGTTTCCAAAGTTGTTCCCAAGGTCGCCAAGGCAGCCAAAGCCCGGGAGGGAATTTCTGGCAAAACGTCGAAGCCCGCGCTCAAGCCGGCCGACTACCTGAAAAAAATCCTGACAGCACGGGTTTATGACGTTGCGGTGGAATCAAATCTGGAGCCCGCCAAAAGCCTGAGCCTGCGCCTCAAAAACACCGTGCTGCTAAAGCGCGAAGACCAGCAACCGGTGTTCAGCTTCAAGCTGCGGGGCGCCTATAACAAGATGGCCCACCTGAGCCCCGAGCAGCTCAAGAAAGGCGTGATTTGCGCCTCGGCCGGCAACCATGCCCAGGGCGTTGCGCTCAGTGCGCAAAAGCTCGGCACACGCGCCGTGATTGTGATGCCCACCACCACACCGCAGCTCAAGGTCGACGCCGTCAGGGCCTGGGGCGGCACTGTCGTGCTGCACGGAGAAAGCTACTCCGACGCCTATGCCCACGCCGTGGTGCTCGAGAAAAAACAGGGCCTCACCTTCGTGCACCCGTTTGATGACCCTGATGTCATTGCCGGGCAAGGCACGATCGCCATGGAAATCCTCATGCAGCTGCAAAGCCTCGGCTCCAGCCGGCTTGATGCCGTGTTCGTGGCCATCGGCGGCGGCGGGCTGATCTCCGGCGTGGCCAACTACATCAAAGCCGTGCGGCCCGAGATCAAGGTCATCGGCGTGCAGATGAATGACTCCGACGCCATGATGCAGTCCGTGACAGCCAAAAAGCGCGTGACCCTGAGCGACGTCGGCCTTTTTGCCGACGGCACGGCTGTCAAGCTGGTGGGCGAAGAAACCTTCCGCATCAGCCGCGAGCTGGTCGATGAATTCATCACTGTCGACACCGACGCCGTCTGCGCCGCCATCAAGGATGTGTTCGTCGATACGCGCAGCATCGTCGAGCCTTCGGGCGCGATGGCCGTGGCCGCCGTCAAGCAGTACGTCGCCACCCACAAGACCAAAGGCGAAACCTACGCCGCAATCCTGTGCGGCGCCAACATGAACTTCGACCGCCTGCGCTTCGTTGCCGAGCGCGCAGAAGTCGGCGAAGAGCGCGAAGCCCTCTTCGCCGTAACGATTCCCGAGGAACGCGGCAGCTTCCGGCGCTTTTGCGAAGTGATTGGCGAACTGCCCGGCGGGCCGCGCAGCGTGACCGAGTTCAACTACCGCATCAACGACGACGCCAAAGCCCATGTCTTCGTGGGCCTGACCACCTCAGCCAAGGGCGAGAGCAGCAAGATCGCCGCCAATTTCTCGCGCCACGGCTTCAAGACGCTGGACCTCACGCACGACGAGCTCGCCAAAGAGCACATCCGCCACATGGTGGGCGGGCACAGTGCGCTCTCCAGGGACGAGCGCCTGCTGCGCTTTATCTTCCCCGAGCGGCCCGGCGCGCTGATGAAGTTCCTCTCCAGCATGCGGCCGGGCTGGAACATCAGCCTCTTTCACTACCGCAACCAGGGCGCCGACTATGGGCGCATCCTGGTCGGCCTGCAGGTGCCCAAGGCCGACAACAAGGCCTTCAAGGACTTCCTGGACACGCTGGGCTACCCCCACGTGGAAGAAACCGACAACCCGGTCTATCGGCTGTTCCTTCAGAGCTGAGCCAGCCACATTGCCATGAGCACACAGGTCGCCCCCTCTGCAACACCCGCTCTGGCCGACACCTCGGTGTGCCCCCGTTGCGGCGCCGGCCTGCGCTGCGGCATGGTGGCAGGGGATGCTGAATGCTGGTGTGTGCAACTGCCGCACATCATGCCCGTGCCATCCGAACGATCCCCACAGCCGGAAGGCAGCGCACTGTCATGCTTCTGCCCCGCCTGCCTTAAACAAATCACCGATGAACGCACCCGACTTTCCGCCCCTTCTACTGCCCGCGATTGAGCCCACCGCCAACCTCCCGCTGGAGGCGAAGCTGCGGCACAAGATCGACCACAAAACCAAGCCGCTGGGCGCGCTCGGCCTGCTGGAAGGTGTGGCGCTGCAGCTGGGCCTGATCCAGCAGAGTGAAAACATCTCGCTGCAAGCCCCGCAAATGGTGGTTTTCGCGGCCGATCACGGCATTGCCGCCGAGGGCGTGTCGGCCTTCCCGCAGGCGGTCACGGTGCAGATGGTCGGCAACATGCTGGCCGGGGGCGCCGCCATCAACGTCTTCGCGCGCCAGCACGGCTTTGCCCTGCAGGTGGTGGATGCCGGCGTGGCGGCGGACCTGCCCGCGCACCCGCAGTTGCTGCAGCGAAAGATCGCCCACGGCACCCAAAACATCTGCAGCGGGGCTGCGATGTCACACCTGCAAACCCACACCGCGCTCACGGCGGGCATGGACATCCTGCAAGCGTTGCCCGGCAATGTGGTGGCGTTCGGCGAAATGGGCATTGCCAACACCTCGCCTGCCGCCCTGTTGCTGGCACGCCTTGCCGGCATCAGCGTCGACGAAGCCACCGGGCGCGGCACCGGCCTGGATGACCAGCAACTGCAACGCAAACGCGCCGTGCTGGCGCGCGCGCTGGCCCGTCACGCCGACGCAACGCAGCCTCTGGATGTGCTGGCTGCCCTGGGCGGTTTTGAAATCGCCATGATGGCCGGCGCCATGCTGCAGGCCGCGAGCGAGCGCCGCGTGGTGCTGGTCGATGGCTTCATCGCCGGCGCTGCCGCACTGGTAGCCCACGCTTTGGCGCCCGCAGTACGGGACTACATGGTGTTTTGCCACCGCTCCGATGAACACGGCCATCGCCTGCTGTTGGCGCACCTGAAAGCCCAACCGCTGCTGGAGCTGGGTCTTCGCCTCGGCGAAGGCACAGGCGCGCTCCTCGCCTGGCCGCTGGTGCAGTCGGCAGCGGGCTTTCTCAACGAAATGGCGAGCTTCGATTCCGCCGGCGTCAGCGGACGCGAAGACGCCTGATCTCGCGGGACCTCGCATGACATCCATCACCCTGTTTGTCCGCGAGTTCCTGCTCGCCGTCCAGTTCTTCACGCGCATCCCCATCACGGGCCGGCTGGCGGCCTGGGTAGGCTACAGCCCCGAATTGCTGCGCGCCAGCGCCGGCCACTTTCCCGGCGTCGGCATTCTGGTGGGCCTGTTTGCCGCTGCCGTGTACGCGTTGTTTCAGGCAGTACTGCCCGACACCACGTTCTCGCCGCTCGTGGCCGCGGCATTTTCCACCGCCGCCACCGTGCTGCTGACGGGCGGCTTCCACGAAGACGGCCTTGCCGATGTCGCCGACGGCCTGGGCGGCAGCCACGACAAGGGACGCGCACTGGAAATCATGAAGGATTCGCGCGTGGGTGCGTTCGGCGCGATGGCCCTGGTGCTTGCCCTGCTGTGCAAGGTCGCGCTGCTGGCCATCCTCGGTTCAGTCGAAGGCGCTCCCGCCGGCTGGGGCGACTGGGAAGAAGCCCCTTTCGGCAGCTGGTACGCCTGTGCCGCGCTGTGCACAGGCCACATCATGTCGCGCGGCCTGCCGCTGCTGCTGATTTACCTGCTGCCGCACGTGGGCGACACCGCCCTGTCCAAATCCAAGCCGCTGGCCGACCGGATTTCCCCCGGCAGCCTGCTGGTAGGCTTTTCCTGGTGCCTCGCTGCGCTGGCACTGGCCACCTTCGTGCTCGACGTCATGAATCTCATCGTGGCCTGCAGCTTCGCCGTGCTCGCACTGCTGTGGATGGGCCGCCTCTTCAAGCGCAGGCTGCAGGGGTTTACCGGCGACTGCCTGGGGGCCACCCAACAGGTCTGCGAAATCGCTTTTTACCTGGGCCTGGCCCTGAGCCTATGAGACGAGCCCCCACACTTGTCACTTCGTGTACTGCGCTGCCCCCCAAGGGGGCCGCTGCGCCTGCGGCCCGGCAAAGCCTGTTCCGCAGCCCTGGCTGGTATTTGCAGCGCAGCCCCAGGCCGGTCTTTGAATGAAACTCTGGCTGGTCCGCCACGCAAAGCCCCTGATTGACGCTGGCGTTTGCTACGGCCGGCAGGATGTGGCGGCCGACGCCGACGCGACCGCCGAATGCGCCCGAATGCTGGCAACAATGCTCCCGCAGGCCACCCGTGTCATCAGCTCACCGCTACAAAGATGTGAGCGCCTGGCGCACGCCCTGAGCGGCTTGCGGGCCGATTTAACCTATAAGACCGACACACGGCTGCAGGAGATGGACTTTGGCAGCTGGGAAGGCCGCAGCTGGCAAGACATCGGCCCCGCCGACCTGCGGGCCTGGACCGACAGCTTCGCCATGCATGCCGTGGGCGGTAGCGGCGAAAGCACCATGCAAGTGATGGCGCGCGTGGCCTCGGCCTTTGACGAATTGCAGGGCGAAGCTGATGCCTTGTGGATAACCCATGCTGGCGTGATCCGCGCTGCGGAACTGATTGCACGTGGCCAGCGTCAGATCACAGGGGCAGACGAGTGGCCGATCAATGCACCCAGCTATGGACAATGGTGCACACTGGAACTGGCATGAACACCCCCGCTGCGTATTCAAAACCCTCCTGACAACAACAAGGCATCAAACAATGGCAGCAACTCTGGATGRTCAGCTCGTGGTGGCGATCTCGTCACGCGCGCTGTTTGACTTTGAAGAAGAAAACCAGGTCTTTGAAACCGGCATGACCGCCGAGCCCTTGCCCGGCGCAAAAAAAGACGCAGCCTACATGAAGCTGCAACTCGAACGGCTGGACGTGCCGGCCAAGCCCGGTGTGGCGTTCTCACTGGTCAAAAAATTGCTAGCCTTCAACGAAGTGCCCGAAAGCGCCGGAGAAGCGGCCAGCCCGACAGCACCCACCCAACGCGTTGAAGTCGTGATCCTCTCGCGCAACGACCCCGTGTCCGGCATGCGGGTCTTTCGCTCGGCCCAGCATTACGGCCTCAAGATAGAACGCGGCACCTTCAACCGCGGCGAGGCGCCCTGGCGTTACCTGAAGCCCCTGCACGCCAACCTGTTCCTGTCTGCCCACTTGAGCGACGTACGCGACGCCCTGCTGGCCGGCGTGCCCGCCGCGCAGGTGTATCCGCATTCCGTGCGCGCCAGTGACGCACATCCCAACGAAGTACGCATTGCTTTCGACGGCGACGCGGTGCTGTTTTCGGACGAGGCCGAACGCGTCTTCCAGGCACAGGGCCTCTCGGCCTTCCAGCAACATGAACGCGACAAGGCCACGCAACCGCTGCTGGCCGGCCCGTTCAAACCCCTGCTCGAAGCGCTGCACCGTCTGCAACAGGTCGGCACCTCGCATATGCGCATACGCACGGCGCTTGTGACCGCCCGCAGCGCGCCTGCGCATGAACGCGCCATCCGCACACTGATGGACTGGAACATCGAGGTCGATGAAGCCATGTTCCTGGGGGGTCTCGCCAAGGGCGAATTCCTGCGCGAGTTCGAGCCCGACTTTTTCTTTGACGACCAGACCGGTCACGTGCACTCCGCCTCGCAGCATGTGCCCTCGGGCCATGTGGCCAGTGGTGTTTCCAACCAGCTTTCCTGAGCCGCGAAAGGGCTTTCATGAATCCGTCCAGCCTTTCCGRCAAATTCAGCGCTTTCAAAACTTTCGTCAAGCGGGTAGGAGTGCTTGCCGCCCCCTACTTTCGGTCTGAAGACAAATGGAAGGCACGCGGCCTTTTTCTGGCCATCGTGCTGCTCAACCTGGGCACGGTCTACATGGCGGTGCAATTCAACGACTGGTACCGCGTCTTCTACGACGCGCTTGAGAAAAAGGACCAGGTCGTTTTCTGGCAGCAACTTGGGCGGTTCAGTTACCTGGCCTTTGGAGCCATCATCATTGCCGTTTACAAGTTCTACCTGACCCAGCTGCTGCAAATGCGCTGGCGCTCCTGGATGACACGTGACTATCTGCATCGCTGGCTATCGCATCGCGCCTTCTACAAGATGGAGCTGGCCCGCTATTCGGCCACGGCCAACATCAACGAAAGCCCCGACAACCCTGATCAGCGTATTCAGGAGGACGTGCACTCATTTACCACGGCCACAATTTCATTGAGCATGGGCCTGCTCAATGCCGTTGTGACGCTGATCAGTTTTATCGGCATCTTGTGGGCACTTTCAGGCCCGTTCGGTTTCACCCTGGGCGGCAGCAGCTACACAATTCCGGGTTTCATGGTTTGGGCTGCGGTAGCCTATTGCGTGGTTGGCAGCGTGTTGACGCATTACATTGGCCGGCCGCTGATCAGGCTCAACTTCATGCAACAGCGCTATGAAGCCAATTTTCGCCATCACATGGTGCGTGTGCGTGAATACAGCGAATCCATTGCGCTGGACAACGGTGAGACCGTTGAACGCAATCAGCTTGACGGGCGCTTCAACACGGTGCTCGCCAATTACCTGAACCTGATACGCGCCAACAAAAAACTCATCTGGTTCCAGAGCTTCTTCGGCCAGGCTGCCGTGATCTTCCCGTTCATCGTCGCAGCCCCACGCTTTTTTAGCGACGCAATCCAGCTGGGTCAACTTATCCAGATCTCCTCAGCCTTCGGCAAGGTTCAGGATTCACTCAGCTGGTTTGTGGACAACTACGACAGCCTCGCCAGTTGGCGCGCGACAACGGATCGCCTGACAAGCTTCGAAGACAGCATGGTTGCGCAGGCAAAGGACAACGCCGGCCTGGCCACGAGCGTGTCTACGTCGCTCACATCGGGCGATCTCAATCTGGCCCTACCGACCGGAACCGTTCTCCTGACGGGCGTCGAGCTGCATGCCGAGGCCGGGGACCACATTCTGCTCAGGGGTCCTTCCGGCAGCGGAAAGTCCACCCTTTTTCGCGCTTTGGCGGGCATCTGGCCGTTTGCGACTGGCCGCATTGCCCGGCCCGAAAACGCCATGTTCATTCCGMAGCGCCCTTATTTCCCCAATGGTTCCCTGCGCGACGCCCTGGCCTACCCGGAGCCCGCGGCCAATTACAGCGACGGCGCGTTGAAGCAAGCCCTCAACGAAGCCCTGCTGCCCGACCTGGCCGCACGGCTGGACGAAGAAGACGCCTGGAGCCAGAAGCTTTCGGGCGGTGAGCAGCAGCGCCTTTCCATCGCCCGGGTGTTGCTGAAAAAGCCCCAATGGATTTTTGCGGACGAAGCCACCAGCGCACTCGATGAGGCGGCTGAAAAAACGCTGTATGAACGTTTGCTGGCGCTCGTCAAAACCTCGGGAGGCGCCATCATTTCGATCGCCCACCGCCCCAACGTGGCAGCCTTTCACAATAAAACCTGGGCTTTCGAAAAGCTGCCCGAAGGCTCCCCCGCGCTGTTCACGCTGAACCAGCGTGCCGCACAGGAAGCGCCCTGAATGCCCGAGGAAGCCGCAAGGACCCCCGAGCCGGTAACGGCCGAATCCCTCTCCGCCTGGGCGCCCATCAAGCGCCCGGTGTTCCGCATGCTGTGGAGCACCTGGCTGGTCGCCAACATCTGCATGTGGATGAACGATGTGGCGGCCGCATGGATGATGACCTCCATGACCACCTCGCCGCTCTGGGTGGCGCTGGTGCAGTCGGCTTCCACGCTGCCGGTGTTTTTGCTGGGCCTTCCCAGCGGCGCGCTGGCCGACATCCTGGACCGCCGCCGCTACTTCATCATGACGCAGTTCTGGGTCGCGGTGGTGGCCACGCTGCTGTGCATCGCCGTGATCTCGGATGTCATGACGCCGCCGCTGCTGCTGGCGCTGACCTTTGCCAACGGCGTGGGCCTGGCCATGCGCTGGCCGGTGTTTGCCGCCATCGTGCCCGAGCTGGTGCCGCGCGTGCAGTTGCCCGCCGCACTGGCGCTCAACGGTGTCTCGATGAATGCCTCGCGCATCGTCGGCCCGCTGGTGGCTGGCGCACTGATTGCCGGTGCCGGCACTGAATACGTTTTCGTGCTCAACGCCGTGCTGTCGGTTATTTCAGGCTTTGTCATCATGCGCTGGCGGCGTGACCATGCGCCCAGCCCGCTGGGGCGCGAGCGCCTCGTCAGCGCCATGCGCGTCGGCCTGCAGTTTGTCAGCCAGTCGGCGCGCCTGCGCGCGGTGCTGCTGCGTGTGGCCATTTTCTTTTTTCACTCCACCGCCCTGCTGGCCCTGCTGCCGCTGGTGGCGCGCGGCCTGCACGGCGGCGACGCCGGTACCTTCACGCTGCTGCTGGCGTCCATGGGCACGGGCGCCATCATCGCGGCGCTCAACCTGGCGCGGCTGCGCCAGATGATGCCGCGCGACGTGCTCGTGATGCGCTCCACGCTGCTGCAGACAGCGTCTACCGCCGCCATGGCTTTTGCGCCCAATGTGTATGTGGCCGTGCCCGCCATGCTGCTCAACGGCATGGCCTGGATCACCTGCGCCAATTCGCTCAGCGTGTCGGCGCAGCTGTCATTGCCCGACTGGGTGCGCGCGCGCGGCATGTCGATGTACCAGATGGCCATCATGGGCGCGAGCGCGGCAGGCGCGGCGCTCTGGGGCCACGTGGCGGGCCTTACCAGCGTATCCACCGGTTTGCTGATGGCCGCCGCCAGCGGCTCGGTCGTGATGATGGTGGCGCAGTACCTTGTGTCCGACCTCAGCATTGAGGAAGACCTGACCCCTTCGCGCCAGTTCAAGGCGCCGGTGGCTGAGGAGCCGCCCGGTGTGGGCCGCGTGGTGGTAAGGATTCACTACCAGATTGACCCGGCGCGCATCGACGACTTCCGCGCGCTGATGCAGGAAAGCCGCCGCAGCCGCCTGCGCCAGGGCGCGCTGGAATGGGAACTTCTGCGCGACGTCAACAAGCCCGGCCATTACATCGAGCAGATCATTGACGAGTCATGGACCGAGCACTTGCGCCGCTTTGACCGCGTGACGGCCAGCGACGTGGCGCTGCGCGAACGCAAACTCGGATTTCACCTCGGCGAAGACCCCCCGCTTGTCACCCGCAGCGTGGTCGAACCGCCCGGCCGAGGCTAGCGGCCTCTTTTTTAGCCAACAACCACGGAGTATTTTGTGATTGCAGCGACACCCCCAGCCCCTTACTACGCCGTTATCTTCACTTCCCTGCGAACCGAAGGCGACAACGGCTACGGCGACATGGCCGACCGCATGGTGGCGCTGGCTGCGCAGCAGCCGGGCTTTCTGGGCGTCGAATCAGCCCGCGAAGGCCTGGGCATCACGGTGAGCTATTGGCAAGACCTGGCGTCCATCAAGGCCTGGAAGATGAACGCCGAGCACCTGGTGGCACAGCAAACCGGGCGCAGCGACTGGTACACGCATTACAAGACCCGAATCGCAAAGGTAGAACGAGACTACGGGATGTAGCCCCCACGGTCGCTCACTTCGTGTAGCTTCCTGCCCCCCGAGGGGGCCGCTGCGCCTGCGGTCCGGCAAAGCCGGTCCCGCGGCCCCGGCTGGAAGGGCACAAGTTTCGCGGTTTAAGGCTCCGCTGCCACGAAGCGCGAAAAACCCCGAGCCCGCAACTCGCAGGCCGGGCACGTTCCACACCCATAACCCCAGGCATGCCGGTGCACACGGTCGCCGAGATAACAGGTGTGCGTGTGTTCCACGATCAGGTTCACCAGCGCTTCGCCGCCGTTGGGCTCGCCGGATTTCTCTCCGATGTCATGCGCCAGCCGCCAGGTGTCGGCCTTGTCGATCCACATCAGCGGCGTCTCGATCAGGAAGCGTTTGTCCATGCCCAGCGACAGCGCCAGCTGCATGGCCTTGATGGTGTCGTCGCGGCAGTCGGGGTAACCCGAAAAGTCTGTTTCGCACACGCCGGTGACCAGCACCTGCAAATCGCGCCGGTAGGCCAGCGCGGCCGCCAGCGTGAGGAACAGCAGGTTGCGCCCCGGCACAAAGGTGTTGGGCAGGCCCGAGCTTTCCATCTTGAAGGCGACGTCACGCGTCAATGACGTGTCGCTGACCTGCCCCAGTACCGCCAGGTCCAGCATGTGGTCTTCACCGATCTTGTGCGCCCACTGCGGAAATTGCTGTTTGATTTCGCGCAGCACATTGAGCCGTGCCTCCAGCTCCACCCTGTGGCGCTGGCCGTAGTCAAACGCCACGGTTTCGACGCGTTCGTATTTCGACAGCGCCTGCGCCAGGCAGGTCGTCGAATCCTGCCCGCCAGAAAACAAAACCAATGCAGAGGTATGCATTCGCTTTATCCCTTCTTACAGCAGCTTGCGCCTGGCCAGGCTTTGCATCAGCGCCGAAATGCCGAAGGTCCACGGCGCAGCCTTGTCGGAAGTGGTGACGCGGTTCACCAGGCTGCCCAGCTGCGGCGTGGCCACCGTCACCACATCACCCACCACGTGGGTAAAGCCCTGGCCGGGGCCGTGGCGGTCCTGCGTAGGGGCAAACATGGTGCCCAGGAAGAGCATGAAGCCGTCGGGGTACTGGTGGTTGGGGCCAATGGCTTGCGCCACCAGGTCCAGCGGGTCGCGGCTGATTTTCTTCAGCGAGCTGCCGCCCTTCATCACAAAACCTTCAGGCCCCGTCACCGTGATGCTCAGGTCGCTGCTGCGGACATGGTCGATGGTGAAGCGCTCGTCGAGAAGGCGGATGAAGGGGCCGATCGCGCACGAGGCGTTGTTGTCTTTGGCTTTGCCCAGCAGCAGTGCACTGCGGCCTTCGAAGTCGCGCAGGTTCACGTCGTTGCCCAACGCCGCACCCACGGTCTCGCCGCGCGAATTGACAGCCAGCACGACCTCGGGCTCGGGATTGTTCCAATCGCTGCCAGGGTGTATGCCCACTTCGGCGCCCGTGCCCACCGCGCTCATCGGCTGGCTCTTGGTAAAGATTTCCGCGTCGGGGCCAATGCCTACCTCCAGGTACTGCGACCACATGCCCTGCGCGATCAGCACGTCTTTGAGTTGGGCCGCTTCAGGCGAGCCGGGCTTGATGCTGCCCAGGTTTTCGCCGATCACGGCGATCACCGTCTTGCGCGCTCCATCGGCCTTGCTGGCGTCGCCGCCCGCGTGTTCTTCAATCACGCGCTCAAGCATCGACTCGACAAAGGTTACGCCCGATGCTTTCAACGCCTGCAGGTCGCAAGGCGCCAGCAGCCAGGGAAGCTTGGGGTCTTGCGCGTCGGCCGAGGAATTGGCCAGCACTTCGGCCGTACCCGCCAGGCGCGGCAACTTTGCCGCAGCGGCACGCACAACCTTGGCGACGCCCGGCAGCTCGAGCAGCTGGCTGGCCGTCGGTGCCACGCTGGAAAGGTCATACACACCGTCGGGCGTGACCAGGACCAGCACGGGGCCGGTCCCGTCAATCCAGACACGCCCCACCAGCAAGGCATCGGCAGCGTCAACAGGCAGGGTGGAAGCAGGGCTCAGGGAGTTTTTCATGGTGTTGGAACGGGTTGCAGGAATGGCCGCGCAAAAAATGCACAAAGCGGGTTGAAGCTGCCAATAGTACAAGGAAGTACAGGGAGCCCAGCCGCCCTGCCGAGGGTTGAAGAGAAGCGCACGCACGCGCCGGTTTCAGGCCAGGCCGCTACACTGAAACGCACCCCGTTCGCGAGACATTGCCCTCATGCCGCACGGGAGTGCAGCCAACCTTCACATCCCTGACTTTTAAGCCAAATATGCCCCTAAGCCCCGAAGAACGTGCGCAAGCAGCTATCGAATTAATAGCAAGGCGAACCACAGGCAAACCAGGCCCACGCCTGCCCGGGAGCTGCCGCCCAGCCGGCCTGGAAGACGGCTGGCAGGTGCAGCAGGAAGTCACCCGCCGGCTGGGCCAGTCTGTGGCCGGCTGGAAGGCCTCGCCGCCCAGCCCCGGCAAGCTGGTGGCCGCCCCGATTTACCAGCCCACACTCAGCCGCGCGGCAAGCTGCGCCGTACCCTTTCCTGCGGGTACCGCCGCCGTGGTGGTTGAACCAGAGCTGGCCTTTGTGCTGGCCAAAGACCTGCCCCCGCGCGCGCAGCCCTACACCGAGGCCGAGGTGGATGCGGCCATTGGCTCCGTTCATGCTGCACTGGAAATCTGTGCCAGCCGCTACACCGACCACAGCAGCCTGCCCTTTCCCGAACTGCTGGCCGACGGTATCGTGAACAACGGCCTGTGGCTGGGGCCCGAACTGGGCGGGCCCGATGTCGCGGCATTTGAATTGACCTGGCAAGTCGCCGGGGAAACTGCGCAGACAACCGAAGCCACACACCCGAACGGCGACCCGCGCACGCCGCTGTACTGGCTGGCCAATTTCCTGCGCGAACGCGGCGTCGGCCTGCTGGCCGGCCAGGCGGTGATCACGGGTTCTTACGCCGGCGTGTTGACGCTACCCTTCGGAAAACGCACGCACTTTGACTACGCAGGCCTGGCCCGGTTTGACGTGGAATTTCGCGGCACGTAACCTGAAGTAAATAGGGCAGGAAAGGTCCGCAAACGGCCAGCCACGTCAGCGCAGCTTGCTAAGCTGTGCGACCCCTTCTCCCATCCCGCCAACAACGACGGAGCCGCCATGCAAGTCCTTCACCACCAACAATTCGCCCAACTTCACCAGGCGCCGCACGGCGTTTTACTGCTGCCCAATGCCTGGGACGCTGCCAGCGCCAAAATCTTTGAAGCTTCCGGCGCCAAAGCCGTAGCCACCAGCAGCGCGTCGCTCGCCTGGGCCTGCGGTTATGCCGACGGCGGCGCCTTGCCGCCCGATGAGCTGCTCGATGCGGTCGCCCGCATCACCCGCGTCTTGGGCCTGCCGCTGACCGTCGACATGGAAGACGGCTACAGCGAGAGCCCCGCCGAAACAGGCCACCTGGCCGCCGAGCTGGTCGCTGTGGGTGCAGCGGGCATCAACCTCGAAGACGGCAGCGGCGCGCCTGAGCTACTGGCAGAAAAGATCCGCGCCATCCGTACAGCGCTTAAAGGCGCACCGCTTTTCATCAACGCCCGCACCGATGTCTACCTGCGCAAACTGAAAGTCGACAGCACCCCGGCCCAGGCCAGCATCGCCCGCCTCAAGCTGTACCAGCAGGCCGGGGCAGACGGCGCTTTTGTGCCCGGCCTCACCGCCTTGCCGGAAGTGAAGGAAATTTGCGCGGCTGTCAGCCTGCCGCTGAACCTGATGGCCATGCCCGGGCTGCCGCCTGTTGCCGAACTGCAGGCCGCCGGTGTGCGGCGCCTCAGCGTGGGGCCGGCGCCCTTCCAGGTCGCGTATGAACATGCCCGAACCAGCGTCGAGGCCTTGCTGAAACAGGACCTGTCGCCGCTGCTCGGCCCCAAACTGGATTATTCGGCGATGAATGCCTTGCTGGGCAGCAAACCCTGACGCGCACAGACTTCCACCCCGCCATCGCCTGAACCCCTCCGGGATCAGGCGAATTTTCATTTATTTCATCTTTTTTTGTTTTTTTTGAAGAGGCGCGTCACAAACGGCAAAGCTGAATCGTCAATACGGTGTGACACCAACTTTTGAACTCATTAAAGGAAACACCATGACGACCGCTACCGCCGCCAACACCGCCCCCGTCCGCATCGACCTCGCGATTCCCGACGTCTACCCCGCGTTGCTCAAGGTCAGGGAAACCATTGACGCGCAAGGCCTGGACAAAAAACTGCACCACCTGGTTCACCTGCGCGCCTCGCAAATCAACGGTTGCGCCTTCTGCGTCAAGATGCACCTGCGCGAAGCCCGTGAAGACGGCGAAACCCAGGACAGGCTGGACCGCCTCGTCGTCTGGGCGCACGTCAATGACTTCAGCGAAGCCGAGAAAGCCGCCCTGGCCTGGACGGAAGCGCTGACCACGCTCGACCACAAGACCGACTACGCCAGCCTGCGCGGCCGCCTGCGCCAATCGTTCAGCGACAAGGAGATTGGCGCGCTGACCGCTACCATCGGCATGATCAACCTCTGGAACCGCATCCAGGTCTCGGCACACTGAGTACAGCAAAGCAAGGCGCGCAATGCAGGACATCGACCCCACCGCCGTGTTTGAAGAAAGGCGCAGGCATTTGTTCGGCCTGGCCTACCGCATCCTCGGCTCGCGGGCCGATGCCGAAGACGCCGTGCAGGACGTCTTCATCAAATGGCTGGCGGCTGACCACGCGAGCATTGCCACACCGGCCGCCTGGCTCACCGCCATCTGCACGCGCCATTGCATTGACATGCTGCGCGACGCCCAGCGCAGCCGGGTCGACTATGTGGGTACCTGGCTGCCCGAACCCATCCACACCCAGACCGAAGACACGCCTGAAACACATGCCCTGCTGGCCTCGTCGCTGAGCATGGCTTTTTTGCTGCTGCTCGAACGCCTCACACCCAAGGAGCGCGCGGCCTACCTGTTGCACGAGATTTTTGAGACGCCCTATGCCGAAGTGGCCGAGATGCTGGACATGGAAGAAGCCGCCTGCCGCAAGCTGGTCTCGCGCGCCAGCACCAGCATCGCCCAGGGCAAGKTCCGGCACGTCACGCCGCCCAAGGTGCAGGACGACCTGCTCACCGCTTTTCGCGAAGCCATCACTGCCGGCAACACCGAGTCACTGGCCAGCCTGCTTTCGGACGACATCGCCCTGAGTACCGACAGCGGCGGCAAGGTCGCCTCGGTGGAGGGCATCTTCCAGGGCAAGGGCAGTGTGCTGACCCTGCTGACGACGCAACTGGCCCGCTACTGGGCCCACTACGAATGGGTACCCTGCGAGATCAACGGCGGCCGCGCCATCCAGCTGCGCATGAACGGCGAGATCGCCGCGGCCATCACCTTTGCCTACAACGACGAAGGCAAGGCCAACAACATCTTCATCATTCGCAACCCCGACAAGCTCGACGGGCTGGCATTTGGCCCCGAGGCCGTGGCTTGAACGCTGCGCCCACAGGCTGCGCAGCCGGCAACACGGCACCAACCTGAAGATGAGAGGTAAAGCATGAAAAAGCCGGTGCACCCAAAGGATGCAC
>NZ_JBFUBD010000059.1:0-14944 GCF_056405935.1 Polaromonas sp. P1_E3 | reverse complement strand
GTATTCCGTCGCACGGGGTTCCAGCGACGGCGGCTCTATGCCCAGCGCGCCAATGTCCTGGTGCATGGCCACAATCATCTCGTCAGTCAGCTGGCGGATGGTGATGCCGCGCTCGACCGCCCGCTTGATGATCTTGTCGTCGATGTCCGTGATGTTGCGCACATAGGTAACCTTCAGGCCGCTCGCCTTGAGCCAGCGCTGCGCCACGTCAAAGGCCATCATCATGCGCGCATGGCCGATGTGGCACAGGTCGTAAATCGTCATTCCGCACACATACATGCGCACATGGCCGGGATCAAGCGGGGAAAAATCTTCCACGGCACGCGACAGCGTGTTGTAAATGCGAAGGCTCATGAAAATTATGCTGCGGTTCCCGGCATCGGCCGGAAGCCGCCGATGCTCGGGCAAGGGAAAGAAAGCTTTATCTCACGGACGCCGCGGGCGGGCAAGGGCCATTCGGCGTACGTGCAAAAACGTGCGATAAAAACGGAAAGTACGCAATTTCGGGGGCCATGAACTATACCCCCCTCAGTTACAATCGCCCAGTATATCCAGCCCGTCGGACAACGTTCAGCGGCTCCCGGGGCGCCCTGAAAAGCCGGGCTGTTTATGTTGACTTTCCGCCCAACGGCTGCCAAAACAGCACCGGGGGCTTTAAAACAAATCGCGAGAGTGCCATGCCCACGCCAAACTTCCTTACACGCAATCCGCTGTCTGCCGCCCTGCGCATGCTGGCCGTCGTAGCCACCCTGTCGGTGTCCGTGGCCCACGCCGACGACTACGCCGACGTCAGCCGCCTGATGCGTGCCGGCCAGTATGCCGAGGCGCAGGCCAAGGTTGACCAGTACCTTGCCAGCAAGCCGCGCGACCCGCAAATGCGTTTTTTCAAGGGCGTGATCCAGACCGAGACCGGCAAGACAAACGAGGCCATCGCGACCTTCACCAAGATCACCGAGGACTACCCCGAACTGCCTGAGCCCTACAACAACATGGCCGTGCTGTATGCCGGCCAGAGCCAGTTCGACAAGGCGCGCGCAGCGCTGGAAATGGCGATCCGGACCAACCCCAGCTATGCCACCGCGCACGAAAACCTGGGCGACGTCTACGCCAGGCTCGCCAGCCAGGCCTACAGCAAGGCCCTGCAACTCGATGGCGGCAACGCTGCCGTTCCCCCCAAGCTGGCACTGATCCGCACCCTGTTCTCCGCCGAATCCAAAAACCCTTCCAAGCCCGTCGCGGCAGCACCGGCCGCAGCCCCTTCCCCAGCGCCGGCTCCCGCACCTGCCGCCAAACCAGCGCCTGCCGCAGCCCCCGCCGCCGCAACCCCGGTGCCCCCGGCAGCACCCGCGCCATCCGCTGCGCCCGCCGCGGCAGCAGGCGCCGAAAAAGAAGTTGAAGCCGCCGTGCGCAGCTGGGCCCRGGCATKGTCCGACAAGGACATGAACGGCTACCTCGGCAGCTACGGCCAGAATTTCGCGCCGCCCGGCAAGCAGGCACGCAAGGCCTGGGAAGAAGACCGCCGCGCGCGCATTGTCGGCAAGTCGCGTATCAGCGTGAAACTCTCCGACCTGGCCATCGCCGTGCAGGGCGCCAAGGCCACAGCCAGGTTCAAGCAGGACTACAGCGCCGATTCCATCAACATCTCCAGCCGCAAGACGCTGGAAATGGCCAAGGCCGGTGATCGCTGGGTCATCGTCAAGGAATCCACAGGCGGCTGATGCCGGCGGCGGCCTGACCCAAGTGCATTGTCCAGCCTGTTCTTGCCCGTCTGTGCCGGCCGGTCACCTTTCGTGGAAGCCCGCATGAAAAACGCGGTCGCAACGATCTTCCTCATCGCGCCCTGCCTGGCGCTGGCCTTTTTGCCTGCGCGGGCCGAAACCCGCGCGCACACAACCAAGCGGGCCGCCCCGGCAAAAGCCCCCGCCCCGCAGGAGACACGTGGCGGCGAAGCAGAAGCCCGGCTGATAGAAATTTACAAACTGATCGGCCAGGCCAACTCGCGCGAAGCCTTGCGCAAGGCCGAAGCCCTCGTAAAAGATCATCCCAATTTCCAGCTGGCCCAGCTGGTTTATGGCGATTTGCTGGCCGGCTTTACACGCCCAGTGCGCACGCCGGGGGACGTTCCTGACGCCGCAGCCAAGTCCGCAGCGGCACTGCTGGCCGAGTTGCGGCAGGAGTCTTTGTTGCGCCTGCGCGCGCTGCGCGAGCGCCCTGCTCCGGGCCTCGTGCCATCGCAGTTCCTGGTGCTGTCACCGCGCAACAAGCACGCCATTGCCGTCGACGCATCCCGGTCGCGCCTCTACCTGTTTGAAAACACCCCTGCCGGACTCAAGCTGGTGGCGGACTATTACATTTCGGTCGGCAAGTCCGGCATTGAAAAGTCTGTGGAAGGCGACCTGCGCACGCCGGTGGGCGTCTACTACATCACCAGTAACCTGAACCCCAAGTCGCTGCGCGACTTTTACGGCTCGGGCGCGCTGCCCATCAACTACCCCAACCAGCTCGACGTCAAGCGCGGCAAGACCGGCGGCGGCATCTGGTTGCACGGCACGCCACCGGCCCAGTTCTCCCGGGCGCCGCTGTCCACCGACGGCTGCGTGGTGCTGGCCAACCCGGACCTGGAGCGCATCATCCGCACCGTCGAGGTGCGCAGCACACCCGTTGTGATTGCCCACAGCCTCAAATGGGTCGCGCCGCAGTCGCTGGCGGCCGACACCCGCTCGTTCGAAACCGCGCTGCAAAGCTGGCACAACGCCAAGTCCAGCGGCGACATGGCCAAGCTCACGACCTGGTACACGCCCGACTTCTCCAGTTACGGCAAGACGCTGGCCGAATGGACGCCGATGCTGCAAAGCGAGCTCAAGCAGCTGGGCGGGCGCGACATACAGCTCAAGGACGTGTCCTACCTCCGCTGGACCGACAGCACCGATACGATGGTGGTAACCTTTGGCGAGCTGGTCAAGGGCGCCAAAACCGGGCGCACCAAACGCCAGTACTGGGTCCGCCAGGGTAGCCAGTGGAAGATTTTTTTCGAAGGAACCATTTAGATGGCAGTTCACAGGTTTGCCGTGCTCGCGGCCTTTTCCCCCTTGCGCCGCGCCGCATTCGCAGCGGCAGCCGCAGCGGGGCTGGCCCTTCTGGCCGGCCCGGCGCTCGCGCAAAGTGCGCCCAAGGTCAAGTTCGTCACCAGCGAAGGCGACTTTGTCGTGGAGGTCTATCCCGACAAGGCGCCCAAGACCGTCGAGAACTTCCTGCAGTACGTCAAGGACAAGCACTATGACGGCACGATTTTCCACCGCGTGATTTCCAACTTCATGGTGCAGGGTGGCGGCTACGATGCTACTTACGCCGAGAAGAAGACCCGGCCGCCCGTGCCGCATGAAGGCCGCGAGGCGCTTGCCAAAGGCGGCCCCAAAAACGTCGTGGGCACGCTGGCCATGGCACGCACCAACGACCCCAACTCCGCGTCGTCGCAGTTCTTCATCAACGTGAAAGACAACGACTTCCTCAATCCCACGGTGATCCCCCCTGGCGATCCCGTTCCGAAATTTGAATACCAGGGCCGCGTCTACGAAAACACCCCGCGCGCCCAGCTCGTCAACGCACCCCAGCTGTACGGCTACACCGTGTTCGGCAAGGTCGTCAGCGGCATGGACGTCGTGAACAAGATCAAGGCCGTGCCCACCGGCGCCGGCGGCCCCTTCCCGACGGACGTTCCCAAGACGCCCGTCCTCATCAAATCGGCCATCCTGGTCAACTGACCTTTTGGCCTGCCGACCTTTTAAACCTCTCACAACATCTTCACAGGACCATCATGAGCAATCCAAAAGTTGAACTCCACATCGCCGAATACGGCGTCATCACGCTGGAACTGGACGCCGCCAAGGCGCCCAAGACCGTCGCCAACTTCCTGAACTACGTCAACAAGGGCCACTACGCCAACACCGTGTTTCACCGCGTGATTCCGGGCTTCATGGTGCAGGGCGGCGGCTTTGAACCGGGCATGAAACAAAAGCCCACCGACGGCGAAATCGAGAACGAAGCCAACAATGGCCTGAAGAACGACAACTACACCGTGGCCATGGCGCGTACCAACGCACCGCACTCGGCCTCCTCGCAGTTCTTCATCAATGTGGCTGACAACGGTTTCCTGAACCACACCGCACCGAACCCGTCGGGCTGGGGTTATGCCGTGTTTGGCAAGGTCGTTGCCGGCGCCGACGTCGTCGACAAGATCAAGGCTGTCAAGACCGGCCGCAAGGGCTTCCATGACGACGTCCCAATGGAAGACGTGATCATCCAAAAAGCCGTCGCAGTGGCCTGAGTGCCCTTTCGGGCCGCGCTTGCCGAAATTCAACCGGTGAACAACCCCGAGGCCGTGCCCCCCATGGCGGAGCTGATGGCTCCGCCCATGTGGCGCACGGTCGATTTCATTTCCGACCTGCACTTGCAGGCCTCGGAGCCCGCCACCTTCGCGGCCTGGCAGCACTACCTTGAAACCACGCCGGCCGACGCCGTCTTCATCCTGGGCGACCTGTTTGAAGTCTGGGTCGGTGACGACGCTGTCGAAGGCGACGTGCTGGACCCCGCCGCCGGCTTTGACGCCCGCTGCGTGCAGGCCATGGGCGATGCCGCCGGCCGGCTGGCGCTGTTTTTCATGCACGGCAACCGGGACTTCCTGGTGGGCCAGGGCCTGATGGACCTGTGCAACGCCACCCTGCTCGCCGACCCGACCGTGCTGGTGTTTCCTGCAGGCACGGGACGGCGCTGGCTGCTGTCGCACGGCGACGCCTTGTGCCTGGACGATGTCGACTACATGAACTTTCGCCGTCAGGTCCGCAGCCCTGAATGGCAGCATGCCTTCCTGGCCAGGCCGCTGGCCGAACGCCAGGCGATTGCGCGCGGGCTGCGCGAGCAAAGCGAAGCGCGCAAGCAGTCGGGCGTGCAATATGCAGACGTCGACACCCAGGCCGCGCGCCAGTGGTTGCAGGCGGCCGGCTCACGCACGCTGATTCACGGCCATACGCACAAGCCTGCCGTGCACGACCTGGGCGGCGGCCTTTCCCGTGTAGTGCTGAGCGACTGGGACGTGGGTGCCCAGACGCCGCGTGCAGAGGTGCTGCGCCTGACGGCGGGCGGGCTGCAACGGATTACGCTGTGCTGACCCTTGTTTCATTTCGTTTAACCACAACCTCCACCTTATGCTGAACTGGTTACGAACACTTGGCGGCGACAAGGCCCCTGACAAAACCATCCCTGAAACCCTGTGGGTAGACACCCTGCTGCGGTTCCCTTTCCTGGGCCGGCGGCCGGTCGCGGAGCTGCAGCAGCTGAACGTGCTGACTGAAAAATTCCTGAAGCAAAAGGAATTTACGGGTGCACACGGCATGAAAGTCACCGATGAAATGGCGGTCGCGATCGCCGCGCAGGCCTGCCTGCCGGTATTGCACCTGGGCCTGCGCTGGTACGACGACTTCAAGGGTATCGTGGTGCATCCCGGCGCCATGCTGGCACGCCGCCAGGTGACCGACCAGGCCGGGGTGGTGCATCACTACAGCGAAGAGCTGCTCGGCGAAGCCATGCAGGGCGGCCCCGTCACCCTGAGCTGGCAGGATGTGGCCGGCGCGGGCGACTCGGCCGAGCACGGGCATAACGTGGTGATCCACGAGTTCGTCCACAAGATCGACATGCGCGACGGCGCCGCGGACGGCTGCCCGCCCTTGCCCACGCGCGGTGCGCACACCTCCTGGCATGCGGTCATGCAGCCGGCGTACGACGGGTTTTGCGAAAAAGTCGCCATGGCCACACGCTTCGGGGCCGAGGCGCCCTGGCTGGACGCCTACGGCGCCAGGTCACCGGCCGAATTTTTTGCTGTGGCGTGCGAAGCCTACTTTGTGAACCGCACACGGTTCACACAGGACTTCCCGTCCCTGACCGTGCTGTTCGACAAGTTTTTCATGCCGAAATAAGCCACTGGCGGCTTTCCGGCCGCGTGGCGCGCCGCACTGGCACTTTTTCAAGGAAAGTGCCTCTCAACCCAATATGGCCGGGCGCAAGCAGCTATCAAATACATAGCGCCAGCCGTCCAGGCCTCGCTTCTTTTCGGTCGGCTTAACCCCATTTCCCCCGCGCCTTCGTTTCAATGGGCTCCACCCTTTTTCCGGAGCTCCCATGAAAACCCCACTTCTTGCCTCTTCAGTCCTGCTGGCCCTCTGCACCCTGGCCGGCCTTCCCGCACAAGCCGTCGGCCGGCTGGCCGATGTGACGGTGATTGACCGCAACACCGGTGCCACGCTGCCCCTTTACCACCACCGCGGCGAATACTGGGTCGCAGGCCAGTACGGTGCCAAATACGCCATTGCCGTGCGTAACAAGCTCGGTGAGCGCGTACTGGCTGTCACTGCTGTCGACGGCGTGAACGTGCTCAGCGGCGAGACCGCCGCCTGGGAGCAGACCGGTTATGTGTTTTCGCCCTGGCAGCAATACCAGGTCACGGGCTGGCGCAAAAGCAGCAGCGAAGTCGCCGCCTTCGAATTTTCGGCACTCGGGGATTCGTATGCCGGCCGCACCGGCAGGCCCGGCAACGTCGGCGTGATCGGCGTGGCGCTCTTCAGGGAGCAGCCTCCCGAGCCGGTCGCCCAGGCGCCCGCCTATTTGAGCCGCGACCGTAGCGAACGCGAGGCCGATGCGTCGCCGGCGCTGCGAAACGCCCCCTGGCCTTCATCAGTTCCGCCCGCGCCTTTGGCGGAATCATCCACCGCCGGCAAGTCGGCGCTGGCCGACCGCGCAAGCGGCGGCGCAGAAGCTTCAGCCTCAGCCGAAGACCGGGTCAGGAGGCTGCCGTCTGCCTCCCTGCCTGCCCCCAAGCTCGGCACAGGCCACGGCGCGCGGGAAAACTCCCTCGTATCGCAGACCACCTTTGCACGCCTGCAGGCGCTGCCTAACGAGGTCATCCGCATCCGTTACGACAGCCGCGAGAACCTGATCGTTAGCGGAGTGATCCGCGAACCCGTGGCGCGCAACCCCGTCCCTGATCCGTTCCCACAGTCAGGAAACCCGTCTTATGTACCTGACCCTCCAAGGTATTGAGCCCCCACGGTCGCTCACTTCGTGTAACTCTCTGCCCCCCGAGGGGGCGCTGCGCCTGCGGCCCGGCAAAGCCGGTTCCGCGGCCCCTGCTGGTCTGGAGAGCCCCTGCGCGGTGGTCTGTTGTCGTGAGGAAGATCGCGCGCTGCGCCGTGATAATCTGGCGCATGCCCAGTGCCTCCACCGACCATGCAGCCGAAGACAGCGACGAATCGCTGATGCTGCGTTATGCGGCGGGCGACATGGCGGCTTTTGATGTGCTGTATGCGCGGCATGAACTGGGCGTGTGGCGTTATGTGTTTCGCAGCGTGCGGGTGCAGGCGGTGGCCGACGACCTGCTGCAGGATGTCTGGTTTGCCGTGGCGCGCAGCGCCGCCACCTATACGGTGACGGCGAAGTTCAAAACCTGGCTGTTCACCATGGCACACAACCGGATGGTCGATTACTTCCGCACGGCAAAGCAGCACGTCAGCATCGATGGGCACGGCGACGATGAAGAAGGCCTGGGCCTTGGCGATACGCTGGCGGCCGACTCGGGCTTCGGGCCCGTGCGCCGGCTGGAGTCCAGCGAGCAGGCCGAGGCCCTGATCGCCGCGGTGGAAAGGCTGCCCCTGGAACAGCGCGAAGCCTTCCTGCTGCAGGCCGAAGCCGGCATGAGCGTGGAAGACATCGCCGCCGCAACCGGCGTGAGTTTTGAAACCGCCAAGAGCCGCCTGCGCTATGCCCGCAACAGCCTGCGCCAGCAGCTACAGGAGTTTGCATGACAGAGCCTGATCACAGCCCGCACGGCGACGAGCTGTTGCAGCGCTACCGGGAGGCCAGCGCGGACGACACACGCCGCCCCGGCGCGCATGTGCGCGACGCCGTGCGCGCCCATGCGCAGATGGTGATCGACGCCGGCAAGCAGGCCGGCTCGCTGCAAGCGGCCGCCGCCGAGGCTGCGCAGCGCCCCGCCGCCAACCAGTCGCGCTGGAAAATTTCCGCGCTGGCGGGCTTTGCGCTGGCCGGCCTGACAGGGCTGCTGGTGCTGCAGTTTGACCGCGGCACCGACGAGGAAAAAGAAATGGCGTTTGGGCAGCCCAGCGCCACAACGCCTTCATCGCCGCCGGCCCCATCCAGACCAGCCTCCCCGCCACCCGCAGCTTCCCCTGCGGCCGCACCAACGCCTTCGGCGATCGTGACACCAGCACCGGTCGCGCCGCCAAGACCAGCAGCGCAAACCGACGCCCGCAAGCAATCCGCCGAAACCGCCAAACCAGCCTTGAAGTCACCGGCTCATCCCGCTCAGGATAAGGCAGTGGCCTCATTGCCGGCGAACGAGCCGGCCGTGCAGAAAAAAGAAGCTGAAGCGCCGCCTCCACTCGCAGCCGCGGCGCCCCCAGCCGCACGCCCCCCTATACCGGCCCCCGCTGCCGCACCAGGGGTCGCCGCTGTCCAGGAAAATGCACAGCCTGCACCGGCACCGCGCATGGCCGGCGCTGCGGCCGGTTCGCTGTCGGCGTCACCAGCGCAGGCTGACATGGCCGCCGCAGCGCCGGCCGCGCGCCCCGCACCAGCACCAGCACCAGCACCAGCACCAGCACCAGCACCAGCACCAGCACCAGCACCAGCACCAGCACCAGCACCCGCTGCTACGGTTGCCGCAGCGGCGCCCGCCGCGCCCGCGGCACGCGCCGTAGCACCTCTGCAAAAACAGGAAAGCGCCCGGCAATACCAGGCACCGCGTGCGGAAGCGAATGCCGGACCCAACCGCCTGGCCGGCGCACTGCAGGACGCGGCCCGCGCAGGACGCCTGGAGCTGCTGGAACGCCTGCTGCAGCAAGGCGCCCCCATCAATGCAGCCGACCCTGCAGGCCGCACCCCGCTGATCCTCGCCGCCATGCAGGGCCACACGGCGGTCGTTCAGCGCCTGCTGGCTGCCGGGGCCAACCCGGCGCTGGTGGATCAGGAAGGGCTTAACGCCCTGCAGCATGCACGGCGGCTGGGTTTTGACGGGATTGCCCACCTGATTGAAGCGGCATCCTGAGCACCAGGGCCAGAGCCGCGTCGCGGGGCAACTCACAAATAAATCAGGCTGCAGCCCAATAGCAGCGTGCGCAAGCAGCTATCTATTCAATAGCAACCGCCAGCCGGGTTTCAGCCGGCGTAATACAGCACGGCCACAAAATGGCAAACCGTACCCGCCGCGACAAACAGGTGCCACACAAAGTGACCGTAGCGCAGCCGTGAATCGGTGGCAAAGAAGCCGACGCCCAGCGTGTAGAAAAGCCCGCCCGCCACCAGCCAGAACAAGCCCCAGTTCGGGATCAGCTCCAGCATCGGCTTGATGGCGATGATGGCGATCCACCCCATGGCAAGGTAAAGAACCGTTGAAAGGCGCGGCCAGCGGATGCCCGCAAATGCCTTGGCGGCAATGCCCGCAATCGCCATGGCCCAGACCAGCCCAAACAGCGTCCAGCCCCAGGGTCCGCGCAACACGCCCAGCGTGAACGGGGTGTAGGTGCCCGCAATCAGCAGGTAGATCGCGCTGTGGTCAAGAACCTGGAAAACCTTTTTGGCACGCGCGGCGCGCAGCGAAGGCAGCGCGTGGTACAGCATCGAGGTGAAATACAGCACCACCATGGTGGCGGCAAAAATACTGGCGCCCACCACATCGAGCACGTCACCGTCGCGCGCGCTGGCGATGACGAGAAACGGCGCCGACACCACCGCAGCGAGCAGCGCAACACCGTGGCTCACGCTGTTGGCGATTTCTTCGCCCAAAGACTGCGGCCGTTCCAGCGGCACTGCGAGTGCGGGTGCCGCTGGATGGCTCATCGCTTGAGCAACGCCTTCAGCACGTTCTGCACACGCCTGGCGTTGCCGGCGTCGAAGTCGGCGGCCAACACCTGGGCGGTGTCTTCACCCCACGTCTCAGCCGGCGCAGGCGCATTGCGCTTGGTCAGCAGCTGCAGTTGCAGCATGCGGCGCGCGCTGATGTGCTCTGCAGGTGTCGGCAGCTCAGCGGCAATCTCCAGGCGCAGCAGCGCTTCGGAGGCGTCCTTGCCCGAGGGCGTGCTGACGGCCTGCACCCAGCGGTTGCGCACCGCCGGCGGCACGGCTTTGCCGAGCTCCTGCGCGCTGGGCAGTTGCGCGGGGTCGCGCTTTTCCCAGGCGGTCAGCAGGTGCGTCAGCACTTCACCGTGCGCCTGCATCGCGAGTTTCTTGAGCGCCTGGTTGGCCGCCTCAAACGCTTCGCGCTGGGCGCGGAAAGCGGCATCGCCCAGACGCGGGCCGCGCTCTTCAAAGGCCGGGCGTGCGTTGCGGTCTCCGCGATCATTGCCGCGCGGGCCGCGGTCATCGCGGCCTTCCCGGTAGGGCTCAAACTTGTTGTCGGTGCTCTGGCGCGGGCCGCCGGGTTTGCTGCCGGGTCGCGAATCCTTGCGGTCGCCAAACTTGCCGCCGCGCCCTGCAGCTGCCGGCTCGGGTTTCTTCATGCCGGGGCGGTCATCGCCGCGCCGTGCCACCACGGGTTTGGGTGCGGGCTTGGGCGCAGGTGCCGGTTCGGCGGGTGCGCTCGCCGGCTCGCTGGATTCGGCAAATTCGGTAGCAGCCGCTTCGCTGGCGGCTTCCGTGGCGGCGGGCGCATCTGCTACGTTTTCTGTAGCTGCTTGCGCAGGCTCCACCTGGGCTGCGGCCTCGTTTTCCTTCACAACCGGGGTGGCATTGGTGTCGGCCAGTGCCGCCTCCACCGTCGGTGCCGCCGGGGCCGCAGCCGGTGCGGGCACAGGCACTTGCCCGCGCACGATGGCTTCCAGCGCCTTGGCAGCGGCGTGGATTTTTTGCGCATCGCCGCTGGCGGTGGCGGCTTCAACCGCTTTGGAAGCTTCCAGCACCATGCGGTCGTATTCGCCCAATGCGGCTGCGGCTTTTTCGCGCTCGGCCGTCTTGCGCTGGAAGGCGTCGTCGATGGGTTTGCGGAAGGCATCCCACATCTTCTGCTCTTGCTTGCGCTCGATCGGTACGGCCTGCGCTTCATGCTGCCAGCGCTGCTGCAGTGACTTGACGGCGTCAATGCGCAGCACTGGCTCGGCGCCCAGCACATTGGCTTCTTCAATCATGGCCTTGCGGCGAGCAATGCTGTCATGGCGCGCAGCAGTGAGCGGAGCGTCCGCGGCGTCCATCGCGGCCTTCCACTGCGGCTGGATTTCGGCAAAGGCCTTTTCACCCAGGTGGCCGGCTTCACGCCATTTTTCGACAAAGCCGTTCAAGCTGCGGATGTGGTGCTTCCAGTCGGTGTTGCCCTTGTTGGCTTCAGCCCATGCCAGCACTTCATCGATCAGCAGCTTGCGTTCGGCCTTGACGGTTTCGCTTTGCTCTTTCACTTTTTCAAGCCAGGCTTCAACGACCTTGTGAGCTTCGTTGCAGGCATCGTCAAAACGTTTCCACAGCGCGTGGTTGGGCGTGCCACCCTGGTCGCTGGTCTTCCACTGTTCGCGCATGGCGCGCAGGGCTTCCTGCTGCTTGCGCCCGCCCAGCGGCTTGGCCACCAGCGCTTCGGCCTTCACCACCAGCTCTTCGCGGATCTGGTCGGCGCGCCAGCGCTGCCAGCCTTCGAGTTCACCTGCCGCAGTGAGTGCGGCGTGCGCAGCGGCTTCGAGCTTGCTGTCGATGTTGCGGATGTTTTCTTTCAAAGCCTGGCGCAGGTCAGCGGCGACCTTGGGCGTGGACTTGCCATGGCCTTCACCGACTTCATGTTCAAGCCGCTTCAGGGCTTCCTGCACGATGGCGGAAGATTTTTCGCGCATGTCTTTGAGCACGGCCGGATCGATCTTGGCCTTGGGTGCGCGTGCAGGCTGGTCGCCCGCTGCAGGCGGCAGGCCGCGCGCGGCGCGCAGCTCGTCGGCCCACACGGGTACGGCGGGCAGCGGTGCGGCGGCGTCTTCAGCGGCCTTCTGGGCCTGCGCGAGCGCGCCCTGGAAGGCCTCCCACACGGCCAGCAGCTGCGCGCGCGATGCATCCAGCAGCGGCGGAAACTTACCGTCCACACTGGCCCAGTTGGCGTCCTGCGTGATCTCGTCGGCCTGCGACTGCCAGTGCGTGACGTCGCCGCGCAGGGATTCGAGGGCGGTTTCGGCATCACGCCAGGGCTTGAGCGACAGCACTTCGGTGCGCTGGGCCAGCAGCACAGCGGCCTCGCGCTGCACCTGGGTGCGGTGCTGCAGGTCTTCAATGGTCTTGACGCGGTCGGCCAGCTGAACCTTCAGTCCGGCCAGCGGTTCCTTGGACAGCGGCGCGCCCGCCTTGGCGGCATCACGCTGCCAGGCCAGGGCGTCAGCGAGGTTGAGCTTGGGCACAGCCAGCAGCGCCTGGGCTTTTTCGGCCCATTCGGCGGCCACGGCTTCCTGGCCCTTGCTGCGCTTGAGTTCGTCGAGCTTTTCTTTCAGCGGCTTGGCAGCACCCTTGTCGCGGTTGGCCAGGTCTTTATAGACCTCAGCCATCTGCTCGGCCGTGGGCTCAGTCGCCAGCCATGTGCGGATGCGCGCCGTGCGTTCACCGGACGTGGGCGCAGAGAAGGCGCCGCCGGTCAGGCCGTCCAGCGGATGGGCCTCGGCCTGCTTGGTGGTGGGCGTTTTCACGGCGGGGGTTTCAGGTTTGGAAGATTTAAACATGGGAACGCAAGGTCAAAAAAATAAGTGCCACCAGCCGCAAGGCTCCCCGGGGAATGGAGGACTTTGCGGGCAGCAGCGGGTGTTGGATTGGATGGGGGGCCGGCGCCGCAACCCGTGTTGCGCGCCCAGGCCCAAAGGCCCCATAAAAGCTTTATCAATAAAGCACTGAGCTATTTTCGCTGTTTTAAGAGCCTGTTCATGGTCTATTTGGGGTCACGCAGGTATTTTTTCGGGATGGGATGCAAGGCGCGGTGCGCTGCCAATAGCCCCGCTATTGGCGAGCAGCGCAACGCCGCAGACCGCCCGAAAAAATGCCTGCCCTTCGGGTTGGGGTGAAATCGGGCGATTTGGCGCCCCGTTCCCTTGCATGGGCAGTAGCCCATGCGGCGGGATCCGGGCCACCAACTCATCCCGATTGCACCCCAACGTGGCCTCAAATAGATCATGAACAGACTCTAAGGCATCGCCAAATTCAGCTCCGCGCGGGGTGTCCATTTGGCCTCCGGCGGCACGGCTTTGGCGGCCCCCAGAAAGAGCCTTTCAGGCGGTAAATCGCGCGACGCGAGGTAGTCTTTCACGGCCACGCCGCGCTGTACCGCCAGTTCGCGCATGGCATCGTCGTTCACCTTGATGTCGGCCAGCAGCAGTTTTTCCATCTCGGGTACGGGCAGGTCTTTGGCCAGGCCGACCAGGTTGCGGGGCTTGGGCATGTCGGCGCGTTTGTAGACCTCCTTGAGGAGGGCCGGGTATTCGGCCGGGCTGATGCTCACCGCCGCGGTGGCGGTGCCGCCTTCCTTGGCGACTGTGCGGCGCTTTTCGGCGCGCACCAGGGCGTCGAGCCGCTCGCGCTTGAAACCGTCGCGCTCGGCGTCGATGCTGCTGGTGCCAACCACGGTGAGCCGCAGCGATGGCCGCTCTAGCAGCGCCTTGGCCACTTTGTCGAGGCCGGCTTTGGCTTCAGGGCCCAGTTCGGCGCTGCCGGCGTTAAAGCCCACGGTGCTGAGTTCTTCCCCGCCGCCGCCGAATGCATTGGCCAGCAGGCTGAAAGGCGCCGTGATGGCCTTGACGATCACGTTAAGGATGACCTTGACGATGATTGGGCCAAGGCTGAATTGCGGGTCATTGAGGGAACCGCTGATGGGCAGGTCAATGTCGATTACGCCGTTGCGGTCGGCCAGCAGCGCCACCGCGAGCTTGACCGGCAGACTCGCAGTCGAGCCTTCCACCTTGTCGCCAAAGCTGAGCTGGTTCAGGATGACCTTGTTGGTGGCGGTGAGCCGACCATCGGGTTGCACCACATAACCCACGTCGACACTGAGCTTGCCGCGGTTGATGCCGTAGCCCGAATACTTCACGGAGTACGGCGACAGCGGCGGCAGCTCGAGGTCACGTACCTTGCCCTTGATGTCGAGCGCCAGCGGCTTGGCCAGCGGATTGAGCTTGCCCAGGATTTCCAGCGAAGCCGTACCCTCGGCGCGCCCGCGGAGCTCCAGGTCGGCCATGCTGGGCACTGTGGACGTGGTACCCGGCACGGTGGGCGCCACCGATGAAAAGGCGCTGAGCTTGCCTGTCAGGTCGCTCAGGTCGGCCGAGTAGTTGGGCTTGACGAAGCGGTCGGAGAACAGCACCTTGCCGTTGATGAGGCTGATGGGGCCGAAGTTGATGATGGGCGCAGGGGAGCCTGTTGCCGCTGCGGCGGATGCCGCCGGGCTGACCGGCGCCGCCGACACGAATTTTGAGCCTTTTGAGCTGCTGGACCGCAATGGCTGTGCGCCACCAGCTATCGTTTCAGTAGCAGATGGCGCTTGCGGTAAAGATGGCGCCGATGATGGCGAAAGGGCCAGGGTGGCCGCGCCGCCTGCCGCACTTGCGTTGGCCTCCACCGCGTCCTTGCCGGGCTTCACCAGGTTCTGCAGGTTGATGCGGCCATCGGGCAGGATGATCACGCGCGCAAAGAAGTCGGTGAGCACGGTTTCCCGCACATCCACCCGGGTGGCCTTGGCCGGGTCCAGCGCCACATTCAGGCCGCGCAGGTTCAGGGCCTTCCAGGCGAGAAGGTCTTCGCTGGGCGCCAGCGTGTTGGCGCGGAACTCTTCCAGCGACACATCACCCGCTACCTGCGCCTGCGGGCCGGCCGGTGTCTGCCGATATGCCACGCGCCCCTTGAAGCTGGCGTCGGCGCGCAGCAGCTCGATGTTGAGCACATC
>NZ_JBFUBD010000058.1:0-15081 GCF_056405935.1 Polaromonas sp. P1_E3 | reverse complement strand
ATGTGCCGCTGCCGCGCGCTATAGCCGGCCTGCACGCGCCACCAGAGCAAGGCCATGGCATCAGCCGCCTGCATCGCCAGCGGGCCGGTAAGCGTCACGGCAAAATCAACGCGCGGCGCCTGGAGCGCGCCGTGGTTGGGATCGTAGAAATCGTCAAGCACATTGATGCCGCCGCAAAACAGAGTGCGCTGGTCCACCACACACAGCTTGCGGTGCAGCCGCCGCCAGCGCTCCGGCACCAGCAGGCCCAGGCCGCTCAGGCCGGTACCGAGGGGGGAATACACCAGCCAGTCGACTTTGGCCTCTGCAAATTTGTCGCGCCAGTTAGCCGTCAAACGGCCGGTACCTATGCCGTCGACCAGCACCTGCACCGTCACGCCCCGGCGGGCAGCGCGGATCAGAGCCTCGGCCACCTCCGCACCCGCGCCGTGGAAATCAAAAATATAGGTTTCCAGCTGGATCCAGGTTTTCGCTGCATCAAAGGCCTCGACGAGTGCCGGGAAAAAATCCTGCCCACCCTGGAGCAATTGCAGTGCACCGGCCTTGCGAAGTGGAAACATGTGCGGCGGCTTAGCCTGGAGTGTGTGAATATCTGGCGGGTTGATCGATGCCCGATTGATTCCATTTGAACCGACCGACTGGTGTTTGCCAATCGGTGAAGCACCCGCTCACAAACTGTTGCGATCTTCTTGCGCTCGCCGTTCAGTCCGTGAATTTCGGCAAGAGCAGCACCGCCTCGGCATTCGACGGTGAAAAGCACAAGTCTGCGGCTGCATGGTGCGGCAGCCACTGCCAGGCCGTGTGTTCCCCGGGGTTAAGCCTTACCTCGCAAGCCTCGGGCAGGCACAGGCTGAAGACGTGCTCGGTGTTGTGGATAACGCCGGGCGCATAACGATGGCGCCAGACCGGATAAATCTCGTAAACATTCACAAGGCCCCAGTCGCGAAACTGCCCAGGTTCTGCGTCAATGCCCGTTTCTTCCAATACCTCGCGTGCCGCCGTCTGCAGCAAGGGTTCGCCCACCGTATCTTTGGAGCCCGTGACGCCCTGCCAGAAACCCGGGTTGTCGGCGCGCTCGATCAGCAGCACATCCAGCTGCGGTGTGTGGATGATGACCAGCACCGATTCGGGGATCTTGAAGGCTTCCAAGCTATCCCCTCGTCACTCAGATGCTTGCGCTTGCTTGCGAGCGACAGGCTTTTCCGCCGGGCCGCCCCAAGGAAAAGAGCGCCCCCGAGGGGCTGGAGCCCGCGGCTTCAAGCCTGCCTGCGCAGGCTTGGACGGGCGACAGAGGCGAAGCGTCTCGGGAGCCGCGGCCTGCAAGGCCTCGGAAGCTACGCGCAGCGAGCGACCGTGGGGGCAACATTAAACTGGCTGTGGGTTGCGCAGGCGAATGTGCAGTTCGCGTAACTGCTTTTCATCCACCGGGCTGGGCGCGTGCGTGAGCAGGTCCTGTGCGCGCTGTGTCTTGGGAAAAGCAATCACGTCACGGATCGACTCAGCGCCCGTCATCATGGTGACGATGCGGTCCAGGCCGAAAGCCAGGCCACCGTGCGGCGGCGCGCCGTACTGCAATGCGTCCAGCAGGAAGCCAAACTTCTGCTGCGCTTCTTCCGGGCCGATTTTCAGGGCGTTGAACACCTTGCTCTGCACGTCTGCCTGGTGGATACGGACCGAGCCGCCACCCAGTTCCCAGCCATTGAGAACCATGTCGTACGCCTTGGCAATACAGCGGCCCGGGTCGGTGTCCATCCAGTCTTCGTGCCCGTCTTTGGGTGCGGTGAACGGATGGTGCACGGCGCTCCAGCGCTGGCCTTCCTCGTCAAATTCGAACATCGGGAAATCAACCACCCACAGCGGCTTCCAGCCTTTGGCAAAGAGGCCGGTTTTCTTGCCGAATTCGCTGTGGCCGATCTTCAGGCGCAGCGCGCCGATGCTGTCGTTGACGACCTTGGCCTTGTCGGCGCCGAAGAAAAGTATGTCGCCGTTCTGCGCGCCGGTGCGTTTGAGGATCTCCGCAATCGCTGCGTCATGGATGTTCTTGACGATGGGGCTTTGCAGGCCGTCGCGGCCTTTGGTGATGTCGTTGACCTTGATCCAGGCCAGGCCCTTGGCGCCGTAAATCTTGACGAATTCGGTGTAGCCGTCGATCTCGCCGCGGCTCATCTCGGAGCCGCCGGGCACGCGCAGGGCCACCACACGGCCACCTGCGGTGGTGGCGGGCGTGCTGAAAACCTTGAAGTCCACGGTCGCCATGACTTCGGTGAGTTCCGTGAACTCCAGGTTCACGCGCAAATCCGGCTTGTCGGAACCAAAGCGATGCATGGCCTCGCCATACGCCATGACCGGGAATTCGCCCAGGTCAGTGTTGAGCACGGTCTTGAAGATGTTGCTGATCATGCCCTGGAACAGGTCACGGATGTCCTGTTCGCCCATGAAGGACGTCTCGATATCGATTTGCGTGAATTCGGGCTGGCGATCAGCACGCAGGTCTTCGTCGCGGAAGCACTTGGTGATCTGGTAGTAGCGGTCAAAACCCGCCACCATGAGCAGCTGTTTGAACAGCTGCGGGCTTTGCGGCAGCGCGAAGAACATGCCTTCGTTGACGCGGCTGGGCACCAGGTAGTCGCGCGCGCCTTCGGGCGTGCTCTTGGTCAGCATCGGGGTTTCAATGTCGATGAAGCCGTTGGCGTCGAGGAATTTGCGCGTTTCCATGGCCACGCGGTAGCGCAGCATCAGGTTGTTCTGCATGTAGGGACGGCGCAAGTCCAGCACGCGGTGCGTGAGGCGCGTCGTCTCGGAAAGGTTGTCGTCGTCGAGCTGGAACGGGGGTGTCACGCTCGGGTTCAGCACGATCAGCTCGTGGCAAAGCACTTCGACCTTGCCGCTCTTGAGGTTGTCGTTGGTCGTGCCTTCAGGGCGGGCGCGCACCACGCCCTTGACCTGCACGCAGAATTCATTGCGCACGCCTTCAGCGGTCTTGAACATGTCGGCGCGATCCGGGTCGCAGACCACCTGCACATAGCCTTCGCGATCGCGCAGGTCAATGAAGATCACGCCGCCATGGTCACGGCGGCGATTGACCCAGCCGCACAGGCTGACGGTCTGGCCCAGCAAGGCTTCGGTCACCAGACCGCAATAGTTCGAACGCATTTGGGAAACGATAGCCATAAAAAACTCGGACTTTCAGCGCCTCGCGCGCAGGGTTGCAATTTTCGCGGTTTAAAGGGGAGGAGTCAGCGGACGCGGTGCGGGTTTGGAAGGCACCACGACGCCCATGGAAATCACGTAAGTCAAAGCCTCATCGACACTCATCTGGAGCTCAATGCAGTCGCTTCTTTTCAGCATCACAAAATAGCCACCGGTAGGGTTGGGCGTGGTGGGCACGTAAACGCTCAGGTAGTCACCCTGAAGGTGGTTGACCACGTCGCCGCCGGGCAATCCCGTCAGAAAGCCGATAGTCCATACGCCCTCGCGCGGCCATTGCACCAGCAGGGCCTTGCGAAAGGCATTGCCGTTTTCCGAAAACACCGTATCGGAAACCTGCTTCACACTGGAATAAATGGAACGGACGATGGGGATGCGGCTGAGGAAGGAGTTACCCCAGCGAACCAGTTTTTTGCCGAAAAAATTGCTGGCAACGGCGCCCATCAACAGCACGATCAGCAACGTGAGCAGCACGCCAAAACCAGGAATATGGAAACCCAGCAGCTTGTCGGGATGCCAGGCGCCGGGAAGGATCAGCAGCGTCTGGTCCAGGGTGCCGACAATCCAGTCGAGCACCCACAGCGTGATGGCCAGGGGCACCAGGACGAGGAGCCCGGCCAGAAGCCAGCGGCGAATGGAAGCCATCACGACGGTTTTGACGAAGAGTTGCCGCCGGAAGAGGTGGCCGGTGCCGCCGGGGCAGGCGCTGGCGCAGCCGCAGTAGTTGCCGGCGCGGGAGCACCCGAGTCAGCAGGTTTGGCGCTTGAAGCAGGGCTCGCAGCCGTGTCGCCGGCAGGCGCTGCGGCGGATGCCGGTGCGCCGGTGCTGCCACCGCGGAAGTCCGTCACATACCARCCGGAACCCTTGAGTTGAAAGCCCGCGGCCGTCACCTGTTTTTTGAAGGCGGGCTCACCGCATTGAGGGCAAACGGTGAGCGGTGCATCCGATATTTTTTGCAAAACGTCCTTGGCATGCCCACAGGACTCGCATTTATAGGCGTAGATTGGCATAGTGCTAGAGGTTTTGAACGGCTWAATCCGGAAATTGTCCGGAACATTTGCCCGGGAAAGGTTCCCGGATGCAAAGCCTTCAATTATAGGCCGTTGGGGCCTTGTCCAACTGGCCTAAAACACCCGTACACGCAGGAGAAACTGCATGGCGATCAGCCCCAACACGAAGCCCAAACCGCCATAAATCAGGCTTTGCAGCAGTTTGTTGGTGCGCTTTTGCTCAGACAGCAGCTCTTCAAGCTCGCGGCGGTTGATTCCGGGGGGCGATTTCAGATACTGGGACAGCAGGCGCGGCAAACCCGGGAGCAGCTTGGCATAGGCAGGCGCCTCCGCCTTGAGCTGCGCCAGCAGTTTTTCAGGGCCTACCTGCTCAAGCATCCATTTCTCCAGAAAAGGCTTGGCGGTGCTCCAGAGGTCCAGGTCGGGATCCAGTTCCCGCCCCAGGCCTTCGATATTGAGCAGGGTTTTCTGTAACAGGACCAGTTGCGGCTGAATCTCGACATGAAACCGCCGCGAGGTCTGGAACAGCCGCATCAGCACCAAACCCAGCGAAATTTCCCTGAGCGGACGGTCAAAATAAGGTTCGCAACAAGCCCTGATGGCAGCCTCCAGCTCGTCGACCCGTGTCTCAGGAGGCACCCAGCCGGACTCCAGGTGCAACTCAGCCACACGTTTGTAGTCGCGCTGGAAAAAAGCACTGAAGTTTTGCGCCAGGTATTCCTTGTCCACCTCTGTCAACGTGCCGACAATCCCGAAATCCAGCGAGATATAACGCCCGAAAGTCTCTGGCGCCAGGCTGACCTGGATATTGCCCGGATGCATGTCGGCATGGAAAAAACCGTCGCGAAACACCTGGGTAAAGAAAATGGTGACGCCGTCGCGCGCCAGTTTTTTCATGTCCACGCCGGCGTCGCGAAGGCGCTGCACCTGGCTGATGGGGATTCCCTTCATGCGTTCCATCACCATGACGTCGGGCATGCAGAAATCCCACACCATCTCGGGAATCATGACCAGGTCGAGGTTCTGCATGTTGCGGCGCAGTTGCGCCGCGTTGGCCGCTTCGCGCAGCAGGTCCAGCTCGTCATGCAGGTATTTGTCGAATTCAGCCACCACCTCGCGCGGCTTCAGGCGCTTGCCGTCCGATGAGGCGCCCTCCACCCAGCCGGCCATCATGTGCATGAGCGCCAGGTCTTTCTCGATGGCCGGCAGCATGTTGGGCCTGAGCACCTTGACGGCCACCTCACGGCCATTGGGCAAGGTGGCGAAATGCACCTGGGCGATGGAAGCGCTGGCCACGGGTGTCTGCTCGAAGCTTGCGAAGATGCGGTCCAGAGGCCGGCCAAAGGCTTTCTCAATGATGGCAACCGCTACAGCGGAATCAAACGGCGGCACCCTGTCCTGAAGTCGCGCAAGCTCATCAGCGATATCGGGTGGAAGCAGGTCGCGCCGGGTGGACATGACCTGGCCGAACTTGACGAAGATCGGGCCCAGGCTTTCAAGCGCTTCACGCAGGCGCTCACCGCGCGGCGCCTTCAGGTTGCGGCCCACCGACACAATGCGTGTCAGCAGGCGGATCCAGGGCCTTTCGAAACTGGAGAGCACCAGCTCATCCAGGCCGAACCGCAGCACGGTCCAGACAATAAAAACACCTCTGAAGAGGCGACTCATGCAGGTGCTTTCACCGGCTCGGCACCTTCGCCTGCCGAAGGACCCGCTTTGGGCGCTGCGGGCTGGGCACCGGTAGCTGGCGCCGGAGAAGGGGGAGCGGCTGACGCAAACGGCGTACTTGCCAAAAATTGCTTGAGCCCCGTGAAGATTCGCCGCCCGGCGTCGGCCACCGCGTGTGCAGGGGCGTCGCCGATCAGCCGGGAAAGGTCCTCCTCGGCATCCCAGCGCAGGTTTTCGGCCAGCCAGCCCAATTCGGCGGCCAGCTGCACGTCACCTTCGATTTTTACCGGCGGGGGTTTGCCGGCCAATACAGACTGCATCACTGTCAGCGGCGATTCGGTGGCCACCGCCAGCAGCAGGTCCGGCTTTGCAGCAGGCTGGGCCCGATCCACCAGGCCCGCTGGCGTAACCACCAGGTCAATCGCAAACAGGCCCCAGCGCAGATGCACTACGCGCCCTTTTTGCCGCAGCAAGCGGTCCTGTGCCTGCTTTTCCTGCATCAGGACATGGTTCAGGAACAGCACCAGCCGCTGCTGCCCCTCATCAACCACCCAGGCGGGCGGCTGAAAGCGGGTGGCAATGGATTCCAGAAATGAAAATGGGGTCGTAGTGTTCATACGACCCCGATTTTGACAGCAATGTGGCCCCCACGGTCGCTCACTTCGTGTAGCTCCCTGCCCCCCGAGGGGGCCGCTGCGCCTGCGGTCTGGCAAAGCCAGTCCCGCGGCCCCTGCTGGTTTGAAGAATTCTTTGGACACTACCCGTGCGGGGTATTCACCAGCGGGTGCCGCGGAACCGGCTTTGCCGGGCCGCAAGCGCCGTCCCCTGCAAGGGGAAAAGGGCTACACGAAGTGAGGCCGATAGGGGTGTGCCAATTTTTCGGCTTTGCCGGGCCGCAGGCACCGCCTCCTTTTAAGGGGAGAGCAGGCTACACGAAGTGAGCGTGAACGGGGGTTATTGGAGAGCCTGTACGCCGGCAACGAGCCAACCGCTGCCGCCACTGCGTGGCTTGGTCATGTTCCAGACCTCACGGAACGGGCTGGCGCCTGCAGAAGCGTCTTCGCGGATCATGCCGGAGAATTCCACGCTGGCCATGTAAACGTCGCTCAGTTCTTCAATGCCCAGCAATTGGGCATCCAGCATGACGACCTCGGTCTTGTTCACCACGCCGCCGGTGTGCGACTCACGGTCGGCGAGCTGGGTCTTGATCTGCTCGAGCATGTCGTCCGTCATCATGGCGCGCAGGCTCTGGATGTCGGAGCGGTCCCAGGCGTCCTGCAGCGTCACAAAGTTGGCCTTGCTGGCCTTGAGAAAACCTTCGGCGTCAAACCCGGCCGGAACACCCCATGACTGCGAACCCAGCAGGGCAGAGCCGATCATGGAGCCGCCCGCCGCAGGCGCAGCCGCGTCATATTTGTTGGCATCAAAAGCCATGCTGCTGCGCTCCCACGGACGCGCGGACGAATCGTTTCCGACATTTTCAGGGCTGTAGTTCTTGGGGGTGGTGGCATTGCCCGCACCCTGGAACGCGAAGGGTGCCTGTCCTGTTGCCTGGCCGTTGCCTGCTCCGCCCTTGAATTTGCGCATGATGAAACCGATCACCAGCATGACCACCAATGCCAGCAGGGCAAACATGATGATCTGGCCGAAGGCACCGCCCAGGCCCAGCGACGAAGCCAGCCACGCGAGGCCCAGACCTGCGGCCAGGCCGCCCAGCATGGCACCCCAGGGTTTCTTGGGCGCAACAGGCGCCGGTGTTGCCGCAGGGGCCGCCGGCTTGGCGGCATTGCTGCCACCAGGCGCCGCCTCACGCTTGGTGACGTTGGACGACTGTTTGCCAAATGACGAGCCACCGCCCAGTCGTTTGGCGTCGGCAGCTGTTCCCCCCAGAGCCAGGGTTAACGCGAGCGCCGCGGAAAATATTGCCGACCAGATTTTCATATCGTCTCCTTGATCACGGTTTTTAGGCCATTTGACTTTTCAACACTTGATTCCAACATGCAATGCCACGACCCCGCCTGTCATGTTGTGATAGTCCACATGGCCGAAACCACTTTTATGCATAAGGGCTTTCAGTTCGTCCTGGCCGGGGTGCATGCGAATGGATTCGGCAAGGTACTGGTAGCTTGAGTCGTCATTGGCCACCAGCTTTCCCAGCCGCGGCAACACCTTGAAGGAATACCAGTCGTAAATTTTCTCCAGCGGCTTGGCCACTTTGGAGAACTCCAGCACCAGCAGCTTGCCGCCGGGCTTGAGCACGCGATTCATCTCGCGCAGCGCATCTTCCTTGTGCGTCATGTTGCGCAGGCCGAAGGCGACGGTCACCACGTCGAAGTTGGCATCGGGAAACGGCAGGTGTTCGGCGTCACACACCAGGGTGGGCAAGCTGACACCAGCATCCAGCAGGCGGTTTCGGCCTTCGCGGAGCATCGCCTCGTTGATATCGGTATGTACCACGCGGCCGGTGGTGCCCACCTTGGGGGCAAAGGCCAGCGCGAGGTCGCCCGTGCCGCCGGCGATGTCCAGCACCTGGTAGCCCTCTTTGACATTGGCCACCAGCACCGTGTAGGCCTTCCAGGCACGGTGCAGGCCCATGGACATCAGGTCGTTCATCACGTCGTATTTGGGGGCCACAGAGTCAAACACGCCGCGCACGCGGCGTGCCTTGTCCTGCTCGTCGACGGATTCAAAACCGAAATGGGTACTGCTCATACCAGCAATGCTAGAGGGCAAAGGTGTAATTGCTCTCGACAACCCTGAGCGGACATGGGGCATTGCGGCTTATTGCCCGCTTTTATGCTGGAAAAACAACAGTGGCACGAGCACACCTTCGCCGCCACGTGCGGCTACAGGCCGCTTGCCGATCAGTGGCTTGCGCAGCCGTGGCCGCCGGCTACGGCCATGGGCGCATCGCGATCAACGCCGGCCGCCTGCAGGCGCCGCTGGTACTCATCCCAGAGCTGGGCCTGGTCGGCGCCCAGTTTGTAGAGATAGTCCCACGAGAAAATTCCGCTCTCATGGCCATCCGAAAACACCGGCTTGACGGCGTAATTGCCAATAGGCTCAAGCTCAATCACAGTCACTTCACGCTTACCGGTTTGCAGGATTTCCTGGCCCGGACCGTGACCTTGCACCTCAGCGGAGGGTGAATAGACGCGCATGAGTTCAAACGGAATCCTGAACTCGGCACCGTCAGAAAACGCGATTTCAAGAATGCGCGACTGGCTGTGAACCGTCAGCGCAGTGGGGGTCGGTGAATCGGGTTGAAGGCCTGCCATGAAGGGATCGCTTTCTGAAGGAAGAAGGCCTGACGCATCAGGCCTTTGATTTGGCATTTTGGCAATAAGCCCGTTGACATTGAAACCAGGAAACGGCCTAGACCAAAACCCGCTCAATGCCGCCATGGTTGGCCGCCTCGACATAGGCCGGCAGCCATTCCTTGCCCAGAATCTGATTGGCCATTTCGACCACGATGTAATCGGCTTCAAGCAGGCCGTTACTCAGATCGTCGCCATATCGCGAAAGCCCTTGCAGGCAGCTCGGGCAGCTGGTGAGGATCTTGACGTTGGCGGTTTCAGCCACCGCACCGGCCTGCCGCAAGGCAGCTTCGCCCTTGCGCAATTCTTCTTCCTTGCGGAAACGGATCTGCGTCGAGATGTCGGGCCGGGTAACGCCCAGCGTGCCCGACTCACCGCAGCACCGGTCATTCTTGAGCACGTTGTCGCCCAGCAGCGCCTTGACGGTTTTCATGGGCTCCTGCAGCTTCATCGGGCTGTGGCAGGGGTCGTGATAGAGATAGCCCGCACCCGGCTGGTCGGTGCGCAGGGTGATGCCTTTTTCGAGCAGGTATTCGTGGATGTCGATGATGCGGCAACCCGGGAATATCTTGTCGAACTCGTAGCCCTGCAGCTGGTCGTAGCAGGTGCCGCAGCTCACCACCACAGTCTTGATGTCCAGGTAGTTCAGCGTGTTGGCCACGCGGTGGAACAGCACCCGGTTGTCGGTGATGATTTTTTCGGCCTTGTCGAACTGGCCGCTGCCGCGCTGCGGATACCCGCAGCACAGGTACCCCGGCGGCAGCACGGTCTGCACGCCCGCATGCCAGAGCATGGCCTGCGTCGCCAGGCCCACCTGGCTGAACAGGCGCTCGGAGCCGCAGCCGGGAAAATAGAACACGGCCTCGGTTTCCGACGTGGTGCTCTTGGGATTGCGGATGATGGGGACGTAGTCCTTGTCCTCGATGTCCAGCAGCGCCCGCGCGGTCTTCTTGGGCAGGCCACCCGGCATCTTTTTGTTGATGAAGTGGATCACCTGCTCTTTCACGGGCGCCTTGCCGACCGTTGCCGGCGGCAGCGCCGTCTGCTTGCGTGCCAGCCGGCGCATCAGGTCGTTGGCAAGGCGCTGGGCCTTGAAGCCCACGTCCACCATGGCGCCGCGCATGAACTTGATGGTTTGCGGGCTGGTGGCGTTCAGGAAAATCATGGCGGCGGCGTTACCGGGCCTGAAGGATTTTTGCCCCATCTTGCGCAGCAGGTTCCGCATGTTCATCGAGACTTCACCGAAGTCGATGTCCACCGGGCATGGCGTCAGGCACTTGTGGCACACCGTGCAGTGGTCAGCCACGTCCTCGAACTCTTCCCAGTGCTTGATGCTCACGCCGCGCCGGGTTTGCTCTTCATAGAGGAAAGCCTCCACCAGCAGCGAGGTGGCCAGGATTTTGTTGCGCGGGCTGTACAGCAGATTGGCGCGCGGCACGTGCGTGGCGCATACCGGCTTGCACTTGCCGCAACGCAGGCAGTCTTTGACGCTGTCGGCGATGGCGCCGATGTCGGACTGCTGCATGATCAGCGACTCGTGGCCCATCAAGCCGAAGCTCGGGGTATAGGCATTGGTCAGATCGGCGTGCAGAATCGGTTTGACACCGTTTTCGGCCTGCAGCCCGCTACCACCGTGCGCAAGCAGCTCCTGATTTCGTAGCAGCTTGCCTTTGTTGAAGCGCCCTTCGGGGTCAACTTTCTGCTTGTATTCGGTAAAAGGCCGCAGCTCCTCGTCAGTCAGGAACTCCAGCTTGGTGATGCCGATGCCGTGTTCGCCCGAGATCACGCCGTCCAGGGAACGGGCCAGCACCATGATGCGCGCCACTGCCACATGTGCCGTCTGCAGCATGTCGTAATCGTCGCTGTTAACAGGCAGGTTGGTGTGCACATTGCCGTCGCCGGCGTGCATGTGCAGCGCCGCCCAGACGCGGCCCTTGAGCACGCGTTTGTGGATGGCATTGCATTCCTCCAGGACCGGCAAAAACGCACCGCCCGAGAAAATCGCCTGTAGTGGCGCGCGAATCTGGGTTTTCCAGCTGGCGCGCAGCGTGTGGTCTTGCAGTTGGGGAAGGTGCGTCCCGATACCCTGCAGCCATCCGGTCCACAGCGTGCGTACTTCAGCAAGCAGCGCCAGCGCCTGGGCCACACGGTCTTCGAGCAGCTCCGCCGAGGGGATCTCGTTGGCGTCGTCAGACTTGCCCAGGGGCAGGTTGCCCTTGAGGAAAAAGGCCTCCAGCTCGTCGCACAGCCGGATCTTGTTGGCCAGGCTCAGCTCGATATTGATCTGCTCGATGCCGTCGGTGTATTCCGCCATGCGGGGCAGCGGAATGACGACGTCTTCATTGATCTTGAAGGCATTGGTGTGTTTGGAGATCGCCGCAGTGCGCTTGCGGTCCAGCCAGAATTTCTTGCGGGCGTCAGGGCTGATGGCGATAAAACCTTCGCCGTGGCGAGAATTGGCAATGCGCACCACCTCCGACGTGGCGCGCGCCACCACATCGGCGTCGTCACCGGCAATGTCGCCAAACAGCACCATTTTCGGCAGGCCGCCGTGCTTTTTCGACTTGGTGGCGTAACCGACCGCCTTCAGGTAGCGGTCGTCCAGGTGTTCCAGCCCCGCCAGGATGGCGCCGCCGCGCTTTTGCTCGGCGAACATGAAATCCTTGATCTCGACGATGCTGGGCACCGCGTCCTTGGCATTGCCGAAAAACTCGAGGCAGACGGTGCGGGTGTGCGCCGGCATGCGGTGCACGATCCAGCGTGCGCTGGTGATGAGGCCGTCGCAGCCTTCCTTCTGGATGCCCGGAAGGCCGCTGAGGAATTTATCCGTGACGTCCTTGCCCAGCCCTTCCTTGCGGAAAGTCTTGCCGGGAATATCCAGCCGCTCGGTGCGGATGGGCGTTTTGCCGTCGGCTTCGAAATACTGGAGTTCGAAACTGGCCATCTCGGCGTCGTGAATCTTGCCCAGGTTGTGGCCCACGCGCGTGATTTCCAGCCACTCGGCCTGCGGCGTCACCATGCGCCATGAAGCCAGGTTGTCCAGCGCCGTGCCCCAGAGTACGGCTTTCTTGCCGCCAGCGTTCATCGCAATATTGCCGCCAATACAGGAGGCTTCTGCGGAAGTCGGGTCAACCGCGAACACAAAACCGCCGCGCTCTGCCGCGTCAGCCACGCGCTGGGTCACCACACCGGCTTCGGTCCACACGGTGGCGACCGGTTTTTCAACGCCAGGCAACGAGACCATTTCGACCTCGGTCATGGCTTCGAGCTTCTCGGTGTTGATGACCGCCGATTTCCAGGTGAGTGGAATCGCACCGCCGGTGTAGCCGGTGCCGCCGCCGCGCGGCACGATTGTCAGGCCGAGCTCAATGCAGGCCTTGACCAGGCCTGCCATTTCGGCCTCGGTGTCGGGCGTAAGCACCACAAACGGATACTCGACGCGCCAGTCAGTCGCATCGGTGACATGTGACACCCGCGAGAGGCCGTCGAACTTGATGTTGTCTTTGAGCGTCAGCTTGCGCAGCTTGCGTTCCGTCAGGCGGCGCAAGTCGTACATCTCGCTGAAGGAGGTATAGAAGCGGGCGACGGCGCCACGCGCGGCATCCAGCAGTTCACCGACGATGGCGTCGCGCTGTTGATCCGCCTCCGGTGTGCGGCGTTTTTCCACCTCGGTGAGGCGGTGCTGCAAGGCATCGACCAGCAGCTTGCGCCGCTTGGGATTGTCCAGCAGGTCGTCCTGCAAATAGGGGTTGCGCTGCACCACCCAGACATCACCCAATACCTCGTACAGCATGCGGGCGGAGCGGCCGGTGCGGCGCTCGTCGCGCAGGCGGTTCAGCAGGTCCCAGGCACGCTCGCCCAGCAGGCGGATGACCACTTCCCGATCGGAAAATGAGGTGTAGTTATAGGGAATCTCGCGGATGCGGGCTTCGCCAGCCTTTGCGTCATCGGCAAAGACGTTCAATTCTTGGAGGGTAGTAGGGGCGTTCATCGTGAAAAGCCAGCGGCTTCGGACCCGTGTCCAGCGCTGTTGCCCTATATTACCGCAGCGCAACATTTATCTTTGGCGCCAGGGAAGTCGTATGTGTCCTTATGGAAATCCCGCTTGTCGGGAAGCCCGCAAATCGATTAAATCGCGTGTCACAAACAGTTTTTACACTGTCTCGTTTAACGTGGCGCGCCCCGGTGCGCGCCCAATCCCAGGAGTTTTAATGAAAAACCGTCTCTCAGCATTCGCCTTCGCGGCCCTCGGCCTGTGTGCGCCGCTGGCCAGCCAGGCCCAGACCGAGATCCAGTGGTGGCATTCAATGACGGCCGTCAACGGCGAATGGGTCAATGACCTGGCCAAGCAATTCAACGAGAGCCAGAAGGAATACAAGGTAGTGCCCACCTTCAAAGGCACGTACGACGAATCCATGACGGCCTCGATCGCGGCCTTCCGCGCCGGCAATGCACCGCATATCCTCCAGGTGTTTGAAGTCGGCACCGCCACGATGCAGGCCAGCAAGGGCGCCATCGTTCCGGTCGGCAAGATCATGCAGGACGCCGGAGAAAAATTTGACCCGAAGGCTTACATTCCCGCTGTCGCCGGCTACTACACCGCGCCAAACGGCCAGATGTTGAGCTTCCCGTTCAACAGCTCCACCACCATCTTCTATTTCAACAAGGACGCGTTCAAGGCCGCCGGCCTGCCGACCGACAAGGCCCCCGTCACCTGGCCTGAGGTGGTCAACGCCGCCGCCAAACTGAAGGCATCCGGCCACAAGTGCCCCTTCACGACCGCCTGGCAGAACTGGACGCAGGTGGAAAGTTTCTCGGCCTGGCACAACGTCGAGTTCGCCACCAAAGCCAACGGCCTGCAAGGCATGGATGCGCGCCTGAAGGTGGATTCTCCGCTGCACGTGCGCCACATCGAGAACCTGGCCAACATGGCCAAGCAGGGTCTTTTTATCTACAAGGGCCGCGGCAACGTGCCTGAAGCCAGCTTCGTGTCGGGCGAGTGCGCCATGATCAACACGTCTTCGGGCTTCTACGGCAACGTGGCGAAAAACGCCAAGTTCGCCTACGGCCTGGCCCCGCTGCCTTATTACCAGGACGTTCCCGGCGCGCCACAGAACACCGTGATCGGCGGCGCAAGCCTCTGGGTCATGTCGGGCAAGAAAGCGGCCGAATACAAGGGTGTCGCCAAGTTCTTCAGCTTTATCTCCACGCCTGAAGTGCAGTCGGCCAGCCACAAGCGCACCGGCTACCTGCCTGTGACGATGGCTTCGTACGACTTGACCGAAAAGTCCGGCTTCTACAAACAGAACCCGGGCACCGACGTCGCGGTCACGCAGATGATCCGCAAGGTCACAGACAAGAGCCGCGGTATTCGCCTGGGCAACTATGTGCAGATCCGCGCGATCGAGGACGAAGAGCTCGAGCAGGTCTGGAACGGCAAAAAAACTGCCAAGGAAGCGCTGGGCTCCATCGTCAAGCGCGGTAATGAGCAGCTTGAGCGCTTCCAGAAAGCCAATAAGGGCGGCTGATCGCCCACGAGACAGAGCCCCCCCGCCCGACGGGCTACACTCGGCCCGCCTGACTTCCCTCTCTTCCAGACAGGAGACGGCCAGGCGGGTTTTTATGTTTTAGCACTCACAGTTTTTGCCCACTGAAGGCCTTATGGAAAAACGCGTTGTCTTCCGATCCAGCTGGCTCCCCTGGCTGCTGCTGCTGCCGCAAATGGCGGTCATTTTGGTGTTCTTCTTCTGGCCGGCGGGGCAGGCCCTGCTGCAATCGCTGCAACAGCAGGACCCTTTCGGCACCTCCATCGAGTTCGTCGGCCTGGACAATTTCAGGCAACTGCTGGATGACCCGAGCTACGTCGAGTCGTTCAAGAC
>NZ_JBFUBD010000057.1:0-15149 GCF_056405935.1 Polaromonas sp. P1_E3 | reverse complement strand
GCGCAGGTCGCCCCGTAGCGCAGCGCAGGGGTCCCAGACTGCGGGTCGCCTTTTCTTTGGTGACTTTCTTTTGGCGAAGCAAAAGAAAGTTACTTGCCGCCGGGCAACCCCCGGCCAGCAAGCCTCAGCAAAAAGCGCAACGCCGGAGCAAGACCGGCCAGCAAACTTGGGCGAAAGGCGGAGAGCGCAAACAGAGGCAGATCCAGCATCAACCCGTGTTGCGCAGCCCGGCAGCGATCCCGTTGATCGAGATGTGGATACCGGTCTGCACTCGCTGGTCAGCCTGGCCCGCGCGGTAGCGCCGCACCAGTTCCACCTGGAGGTGGTGCAGGGGATCGATATACGGGAAGCGGTGGCGGATGGAGCGCTGCAAGGCGGCGTTGCCTGCCAGCCGCTGCTTTTCGCCGGTGATCAGGGTCAGTGCCTCGGCCGTGCGGTGCCATTCGGATTCGATGGCGCTGAAAATCTTTTTGCGCAGTCGCGCGTCTCCTACCAGCTCCGAATAACGCGAGGCCAGCGCCAGGTCGCTCTTGGCCAGCACCATGTCCATGTTGCTGAGCAGGGTGCGGAAAAACGGCCACTGCTTGTACATTTTTTGCAGCAATGCCAGCGCTTCCCTGCGGGAGGCGGACGTACCGCCCTGCTGGAGGAATTGATCGATGGCCGAGCCGAAGCCGTACCAGCCGGGCAGGGTCAGGCGGCACTGGCCCCAGCTGAAACCCCACGGAATCGCCCGCAGGTCTTCAATTTTCTGGGAAGCCTTGCGGGACGCGGGGCGGGAGCCGATGTTCAGTTCCGCAATTTCACGGATGGGCGTGGAGCCGAAGAAATATTCGGTGAACCCGGGGGTCTCGTAAACCAGGTGGCGGTAAGCGGCCATGCTGGCCTGTGACAGTTCTGCGGCGGCCTGCAGGAAAGCCTTGGTGGCGGGCTTGGTGGGCTGCAGCAGCGTGGCCTCCAGCGTGGCGGCTACCAGCGTTTCCAGGTTGCGCCGGCCGATTTCCGGGTTGGCGTATTTGGAACCGATGACTTCACCCTGCTCGGTCAGGCGGATCTGCCCGCGCACGGTGCCGGGAGGCTGCGCCAGGATGGCCTGGTAGCTCGGGCCACCGCCGCGGCCGACCGTGCCGCCGCGGCCATGGAACATGCGCAGCTGGATGTTGTGTGAGTTGGCCAGCTCGTCGAAAAGGTCCACCAGCGCGATCTCTGCGCGGTACAGCTCCCAGTTGCTCGTGAAGATGCCGCCATCCTTGTTGCTGTCGGAGTAACCCAGCATGATGTCCTGCTCGGCGCCGCTGCGCTTGACCAGCTGGGCGATGCCGGGCAGGGCGTAAAACTCACGCATGATGGGCGCGGCATTGCGCAGGTCTTCGATGGTTTCAAACAGTGGCACGACGATGAGGTCGTTGGTGGCGTGGCTGTCGAGCGTGGCATGCATGAGCCCGACTTCCTTTTGCAGCAGCAGCACTTCGAGCAGGTCGCTCACGGTTTCGGTGTGGCTGATGATGTAGTGGCGGATGGCTTCCTTGCCAAAGCGGGCGCGCGCCGTGCGGGCAGCTTCGAAAATCGCGAGCTCGCCGCGCGCGTGCGCTGAATAGGTGGTGCCAACCACGCGCAGGGGCCGCGCATCGTTGAGCAGGCTGACCAGCAGCGTACGTTTGGCCGCTTCGTCCAGCTTGCCGTAGTTGGCCTCGATGCGTGCAACGGCCAGCAGTTCGGCCACCACTTCTTCGTGCTTGTCGGAACTCTGGCGCAGGTCGACGGTGGCCAGGTGAAAACCGAACACTTCGACTGCACGGATCAGCGGGTGCAGGCGTTGGGCGATCAGCGCTTCGCCATGATGTGCCTTGAGCGATTCCTCGATGGTGCGCAGGTCGGCCAGGAAGTCTTCCGCCTTGAGGTAGGCGTTTTGCGGCGCCACGGCGTGGCGCGCAGCGTCGCCGCCGGTCAGGTCCTTGAGCGTGGCGGCCAGCCGGGCGTAGACGCCTGTGAGGGCGCGGCGATAGGGCTCGTCCTTGCGGTGTTCGCTGGTGTCGGGTGAGCTTTCAGCCAGCAGCCGCATCGCGGGGCTGAAGTCGACCAGCATGGCGGACAGCGAGAGTTCGCCGCCCAGGAAATGCACTTCGGTGAGGTAGTGGCGCAGCGCCACTTCGGCTTGCCGGCCAAGCGCGTAGTTGAGGGTGTCGGCGCTGACATTGGGGTTTCCGTCGCGATCGCCGCCTATCCACTGGCCCATGCGCAGGAAACTGTGCACCGGCTGGTTGCCGAGTTCACGCTCCAGGTTGGCATAGAGCTTGGGAATCTCGCGCAGGAAGGTGGCTTCGTAGTAGCTCAGGGCGTTTTCGATCTCGTCGGCCACGGTGAGCTTGGAAAAGCGCAGCAGCCGGGTCTGCCACAGCTGCATGACGCGGGCGCGGAGCTGCGCTTCGTTGGCGGCCAGCTCGCGCGGGGTCAGCGCATCCTTGGCGGCGTTGACAGCTTGTGCCAGCGCCTTGATGTCGTCCCGTGCCGTCAGCAGCAGGGCGATGTCGCGCTCGGCGTCCAGGATGCTTTTGCGCTGCACCTCGGTGGGGTGGGCGGTGAGCACCGGCGAGACAAAGCTGTGCGCCAGGGTGTGGGAAATGGTTTTGGTCGAGATACCGGCCCAGCGCAGGCGGGCCAGCGCCACGTCGATGCTGCCTTCCTGCGTATCGCCCGCGCGCTCGTGCACTGCGCGGCGGCGGATGTGGTGGCGGTCTTCCGCCAGGTTGGCCAGGTGGCTGAAATAGGTGAAGGCGCGGATCACGCTGACCGTCTGGTCGCCGGACAGGCCCTTGAGCAGTTTCTTGAGCGATTTGTCGGCGTCGGCGTCGGCGTCGCGCCGGAAGCTGACGGAGAGCTTGCGCACCTGTTCGATCAGTTCATAAGCGGCAACGCCTTCCTGCTCACGGATCACGTCGCCCAGAATGCGGCCCAGCAGGCGGATGTCTTCCACCAGGGGGCGTTCGTTGTCTCTTGAACGGGTAGAGGATTTGGCAATACCGGCAGCAGAAGCGTCTTTGGTGCCTTCGCTGACGTTGTGTTTGATCTTCTTGGCGCGTGCGGAATTAACCATTTCTACCCTCTAGTTCTGGAGCCTTGTCTTGAGCCTTGCATGCTAGCATTCACTTCCCCAAAGTATTACAAGCAGGTTACGAGTGTCAGCATCGCTTCAGCCATCCAGCCCCCCTGATGTCAAAAAGGTCGTCATCGCCACCCGTGAAAGCCGTCTGGCGATGTGGCAGGCCGAGCACGTGAAGGCGTTGCTGCAGGCGCGCCTGGGCTGGCAGGTCGAGCTGCTGGGCATGACCACCCAGGGCGACCAGATTCTGGACCGCTCGCTGAGCAAGGTCGGCGGCAAGGGCCTTTTCGTCAAGGAGCTTGAGGTGGCACTGAGCGAAGGGCGCGCCGACCTGGCCGTGCATTCGCTCAAGGATGTGCCCATGGATCTGCCCGCAGGCTTTGCCCTGGCCTGCGTGCTTGAACGTGAAGACCCGCGCGATGCCTTTGTCTCCAACCAGTTCGCCTCACTCGCGGATTTGCCGCAGGGCGCGGTCGTGGGAACCTCCAGCCTGCGGCGGCTGGTGCTGCTCAAGGCCCTGCGTCCCGACCTGGTCATACAGCCGCTGCGCGGCAACCTCGACACGCGCCTGCGCAAGCTCGACGAAGGCCAGTACCAGGCCATCGTCCTGGCGGCTGCCGGCCTGAAGCGATTGGGCCTGGCATCACGCATCCGCTGCACCTTTGAGCCCGCCCAGATGCTGCCGGCCGCAGGCCAGGGCGCTTTGGGCATTGAAGTGTGCGCCGGCCGCGCCGACCTGATGGCCGCGCTGGCCACGCTGGCGCACCAGCCGACCTGGCTGGCGGTGACGGCGGAACGCACGGTGTCGCGTGCGATGGGTGGCAGCTGTTCCATGCCGCTGGCGGCTTTCACACGCGGGGTGACCGGTGAAGCCATGCAGCTCAACGCTGCCTGGGGCGATCCGGCGACGGCCGAGGCGCCGTCCGGGGCTTCCGGACCGCTGGCGCCGCTGGTGCAGGTCAAGCAGACCGCCGTGGTGCGCAACTTTGCCGAAGCTGAAGCTTTGGGCGAGGCTGTGGCGGCGCAGTTGCGCGCCGGGGGCGCCGTGTGGGCCGGCAAGGCCCCGGGCGCCTGATGCCGAACGCGCCGGTGCCTTTGTCTGGCGCCGCGGCCCGCGTCATCGTGACGCGGCCCCTGCAGGATGCGCAGCATTGGGTAGAGCAGTTGCGGCAGGGCGGCTTTGCGGCCGAAGCCCTGCCCCTGATCGACATTGCGCCGGCTTCTGATGCGCAAGCTGCCGCGCATGCCTGGAAAACCCTGGACGCGTATGCCGCCTGCATGTTTGTCAGCGGCAATGCCGTGGACTACTTCTTCCAGAAAAAAGAGGCTGGAACCCAAGCAGGACAAGCGCAAGCAGCTCCTGAATTAATAGCAGGCGGCGAACAATCCGTGCCGCCATCCCTGCGCTTCATGGCGCCCGGGCCGGGCACCGTGGCGGCTTTACGTGCTGCAGGCGTTCCCGCCGGGCAGATCGATGCGCCGGCTGCCGATGCCGACCAGTTTGACTCCGAAGCCCTGTGGGCCGTAGTGGGCCAGCGCAACTGGCAGGGCCGGCGCGTGCTGGTGGTCAGGGGCGAAGGCCAGCAGGCGGGTGGGGTATCTTCGGGCCGCGACTGGATTTCGCGCCAGTGGGAAGCTGCCGGCGCCCAGGTGGATTTTGTGGGCGTTTACCGGCGCTGCACGCCGGTGTTCACCGATGCGCAGGTCCAGCGCGCGCGAGCCGCCAGCGCGGACGGCTCGGTATGGGTTTTCAGCAGCTCTGAAGCCGTGGCCAACCTGATGGCTTCACCGTCACTGGCCGGGGTGGACTGGCGACGCGCCCGTGCAGTGGCAACGCATCCCCGGATTGTCGAAGCCGTGCGCGCTGCAGGGTGGGGTGTTGTTGTGGCGTCACGTCCTGCCCTGAAGGACATCAGGGACACATTGGCCTCGATAGAATCTCTTTATCCATGAGTGACAGCCCTAACGCCCAGCCTTCATCTTCCACGCCAGACAACGAGCCGGTGCTGGAACGCGCACTGGTGCCGGTTTCCACGCAACTTCCTCCCGCAGACGCATGGCTTGTGCCCCGCAAATGGGCGCTGCTGGTGGCCGTGCTGGCGGCCGCGGGCTTGCTGGCAAGCGGCCTGCTGTGGCAAAAACTCGGCAACATCCAGGAAGAACTTGCCCGCCGCAGCATTGATTCCGGCGCGCAGGCGATCGAAGCGCGCACGCTGGCGCGCCAGGCCCAGGAGGGTGCGCGCGAATTGTCGGCACGCCTGGCCATCCAGGAAACCCGCATCAGTGAAGTCAGCCTGCAGCGTACCCAGCTGGAGGAGCTCATGCAGAGCCTGTCGCGCTCGCGCGATGAGAACCTGGTGGTCGATGTGGAGTCTTCGCTGCGCCTGGCCCAGCAGCAGGCGCAGCTCACCGGCAGCGCCGAACCGCTGCTTGCAGCGCTCAGGTCAGCCGACCAGCGCCTGTCGCGTGCGGCGCAGCCGCGCCTCAATCCGCTGCAGCGGGCCATTGCCAAGGACATGGACCGCATCAAGGCCGCCACGCTGACTGACGTGCCGGTTCTGCTGCTCAAACTCGACGAACTGGTGCGCATGGCGGATGACCTGCCGGTGGCCAATGCCATGGTAGCCGCCGGGCAGCGTGCAGCGCCTGCGCCGGCCGCACCTGCCTCTGCTCCGCGCAGTGCAGCTTCGGCATCATCCGCGGGCCAGTCTTCTGTTCTGGTGTTCGACAAGCTGGCGCTGGGCGCCTGGTCGCAACGCACGCTGGACAACCTGCGGGAAGAAGCGCGCAAGCTGCTGCGCGTGAGCCGCATCGACCAGCCCGAAGCCGCGCTTTTGTCGCCCGAGCAGTCGTTTTTCCTGCGGGAGAACCTCAAGCTGCGCCTGCTCAATGCGCGCCTGGGCCTGCTGTCGCGCCAGACGGATTCGGTGCGGGCTGACCTGGGCAGCGCCAGTGCCTGGCTGGGCAAATATTTTGATGCTTCGTCCCGCAAGACGCAGGCCGCAGCGCAGCTGCTGGCCCAGGTTCAGGGCCAGCTGAAAACCAGCGAACTTCCGCGCCTGGACGAAACCATGGCCGCGCTGGCCACAGCGGCCGCAGGCCGCTGAGCGGGAAAGGCAGAACCAGCATGCGCGCCGCTCTCTGGCTTTTGGCCCTGTTCGGCGTGGCCGTTGCCGTGGCCCTGTTCACGGGCAACAACCAGGCCGTGGTCACCATCTTCTGGCCGCCGCACCGTGTCGATATTTCCTTCAACCTCATGGTGATGCTGCTGGCGGCGCTGTTCCTGGTGCTGTATCTGGCTTTGCGCGCGCTGTCGGCGGTGTTTTCGCTGCCGGCGGAAGCCAGGCGCTGGCGTGCCCAGCAAAAGGAGCGCGCCATGTACGGCGCCCTCATGGACGCGCTGGCGCATCTGCTGGCGGGGCGCTACATCCGTTCGACCAAATCCGCGCAAAATGCGCTGGCTCAGGCCAAGAGCCTGAACCTGCTGACCGACGAGTCCGGCCATGTGACAGGCCATAGCGCCAGCCGCGGCAAACAGCTGCGTTCACTGGCCCATCTTCTGGTGGCCGAAGCCGCGCAAGCGCTCCAGAACAAGAGCTTGCGCGACCAGCACCTGCAATTGGCGTTGAAGAGCTCACGCCATGCGCAGGAAGTGCGCGAGGGCGTGTTGTTCCGTGCCGCCCGTTGGGCGCTGGACGACCGCGATGCGGGCGCGGCGCTGGACTGGCTGGGCCAGCTTCCGCAGGGGGCATCGCGCCGCACACTGGCCCTGCGCATGAAGCTGCGCGCCTCGCGGCATGCGCGGCACACGGCGCAGGCCCTGGAAACGGCGCGCCTGCTGGCCAAACACCGTGCTTTTTCACAGGCGGCGGCGCAAAGCATTGTGCGCGGTCTGGCGCTGGAGCTGCTCAACGATGCGCACGACCCTGCGCAGCTGCAGCAGGCCTGGTTCTCGCTGGATGAAACTGAACGCGCCATGCCCGAGCTGGTGGTGCATGCGGCGTCGCGCCTAATGGCGCTGCATGGTGATCCGGAACTGGCCCGCAACTGGCTGCTGCAGGTCTGGGACCGCATGATGCAGCCGCGCTCGGAGATCGGCGACAACCTGCGCATCAAGCTGATCAGCGTGCTGGAGGCCGGCCTCGATTCGCTGGACGCGGCCTGGCTGGCCCGCATCGAAAACGCGCAGCTTAACCATCCGCGCGACGCCAACCTGCAGTACCTGGCGGGGATGGCTTGCCTGAGCCGCCAGCTCTGGGGCAAATCCCGCCAGCTGCTGACCCAGGCCGCACCGGCGCTTCAGGATGTGACGCTTCACCGCAATGCCTGGCGCGCGCTGGCCTTGCTGGCTGAGCAGCGCGAGGACGAAGCCGGCGCTGCACAAGCCTACAAACGGGCCGCGCAGATTTAACGGCTGGTTGCCAACCTGCTGCGGCCACTCTTTTGGCCACGCAAGCCGATCTTGCCGTGCAAGATGCCAGCTTGCTGAAACTGCTTCTCCACCAACATCTGCTTTCACGTACCGTACTGCCCTACGGCGATGGGTCAGCGCGTTGCGCGCCGTGTTCGTTGCGGCCCCGCACCTGTGGTGCGGATATCGTTGACACAAAGAAAAGGCCCGCAAGCGGGCCTTTTTTGGGAGCCGCTCACGCGGCAGAGGTCAGGGTTTACTGGCCAGCCGATTGCTCGAAAGGCAGCTTCACGGCACCCAGGTCGCGTTTGGTTTCGACCAGTACCAGCGGGCCTTCGTCGGACACCACCAGCGGTGGACGCTCACGCGGCACGTGGACGGGCTTGACTTCGGCGGCGATAGCGGCCTTGGCTTCGGCGATCTTGGCGGCGTCAGAATTGACCCACTGCAAACCTGAAGACTGTGCGACCTGAACGAGGTCCTGCAGAGGCAAGTCGTAAGACTGGACCTTGGGCAGGCTGGCAGCTTGCGGCGCAGCGGCAGGGGCCGGTGCGCGGGCAGGCGCCGGCGCTGCGACCGGTGCTGGTGCAGCCACGGCGGCAGGTGCCACATAGGCGGGGGCAGGCGCTGCAACAGGAGCCGCAGCAACCACATCTGCTACAAATTCAGGAGCTGCTTGCGCATGCTGCTCTTGGGCTTGCGGCCGATTGGGCTCCGAAAACTCGCCTTGGGCGGCGGGTGCGCCGGCTTCGAGAGGCTGCTCGTTGCGCTCGCCGTTTTCACCGCGTTCGCGGCGGTCACGGCCATAACGGTCACGGCTGCGGCGTTCGCGCGGCTGGCGCTGTTCGTCGCCCTGGCCGTTTTGAGCGGGTGCAATCACATTGCCGGCGTCATCCAGCACGGGGGCTGCCGTAGCTGCGTCAGGATTGAAGCTGGCGCTGCCTTCAGCGGCGGCGTTCTGGCCTTCGGCGGCGCCTTCAGGGCGGTCGCCGCGGCGGTCGTTACGACGGCCGTTGCGGTCGCCGCGGTCACGGCGGCCTTCACCGCGCTCACCACGCGGCTCACGGTTGCCTTGTGGGCGTTCGCCTTCTTGCGGCGCGCGTTCCTGGCGCGGCTCGGCGGCTTCACCACCCATGGCGGCTGCCATGGCAGCCTGATTGGCCAGTGCGAGGTCCTGCTCGACAGCGTCGCGCTGGATACGCTCGCCGCCGCGCTCACCACCACGCTCGCCACGTTCACCGCGCTCGCGGCGGCCGCGGCCTTCGCGGCCTGGGTTTTCGCTGCGGGGCTGGTCGCCGGCATTTTCAGGACGGCTTTCGCCGCGGGCTTCAGCTGCTGGGCGTTCCTGGCGTCCGGCATCGCTCCGGCCTTCCGGATTGCGTTCGCGGCGCTCACCGCCACGGCCTTCATTGCGGCCTTCGCCACGGCCCTGTCCCTCTGGGCGGGGTTCGCGGCCTTCGCGGTTTTCGCCACGGCCTTCACCGCCGCGTCCTTCACTGCGGCCACGGCCACCGCGGCGGCCGTCGCGGCCTCCGCGTTCGCCGCCACGGTCCGAACGTTCACCACGCTCACCGCCGCGGCCTTCACCGCCACGGCCTTCACGACGGCCTTCGCCGCGTTCGTCTTTTTTCACTTCTTTGGCAACTGGCGCCGGTGCCGGCGTTTCCGCGCCGCCGAACAGGCTCTTGATCCAGCCGAAGAAACCTTTTTCTGCAGGTGCAGCCACTGCCGGGGCAGGGCGGCGCGCCTGGGGCTTGGGAGCCGCTTGYGGCGCGACTTCGGGCTTGGGCGGGGCGATCGGCGCTGGCGCATCGGGCAGCACGCCCTTGATGATGGGCTCCTGCTTGTTGTGCTTTTCCTGGCTGCGGCGCGTGACGGTGGTCGGATCCTCGATTTCGTCGGCCATCTTGTAGCTGGCGGCGATGTTGTCCAGGCGCGGGTCGTCGTGTTTCAGGCGCTCCAGGCGGTAGTTGGGGGTTTCCAGCGTCTTGTTGGGCACCAGCAGCACATTGATGCGCTGCTTGACTTCGATCTTGGCAATCTCGGAGCGCTTTTCGTTCAGCAGGAAAGACGCCACGTCGACCGGAACCTGGCACAGCACCGAAGCCGTGCTGTCCTTGAGGGACTCTTCCTGGATGATGCGCAGGATCTGCAGCGCCGAGCTTTCGGTGTCGCGGATGTGGCCGGAGCCGCCGCAACGCGGGCAGGGGATGGACGCGCCTTCCGACAATGCGGGGCGCAGGCGCTGGCGGCTCATTTCCATGAGGCCGAACTTGCTGATGGTGCCGAACTGCACGCGGGCGCGGTCTTGCCGCAGTGCGTCGCGCAGGCGGTTTTCGACGTCGCGGCGGTTGCGCGACTCTTCCATGTCGATAAAGTCGATGACGATCAGGCCGCCGAGGTCGCGCAAACGCATCTGGCGGGCGACTTCGTCGGCGGCTTCCAGGTTGGTGCGGGTGGCGGTTTCTTCGATGTCGCCGCCCTTGATGGCGCGGGCCGAGTTGACGTCCACCGAAACCAGGGCTTCGGTGTGGTCGATCACGATGGCGCCGCCGGAAGGCAGCTGTACGGTGCGGGCGTAGGCGGACTCGATCTGGTGCTCGATCTGGAATCGGCTGAACAGCGGCGCGTCGTCGCGGTAGCGCTTGACGCGGTGCTCGTGCTCGGGCATCACGTGGGCCATGAACTGGCGGGCTTGCTCGTAGACGTCGTCGGTGTCGAACAGAATGTCGCCGATGTCGCTGTTGAAGTAGTCGCGGATCGCGCGGATCACGAGGCTGGATTCCTGGTAAATCAGGTAAGCGCCCTTGCCGCCCTTGCCGGCGCCGTCGATCGCGGTCCAGAGCTTGAGCAGGTAGTTCAAGTCCCACTGCAGCTCAGGCGCGCTGCGGCCGATGCCGGCGGTGCGCGCAATGATGGACATCCCGTTGGGATATTCCAGCTGGTCCATGTTTTCTTTGAGCTCGGCCCGGTCTTCACCTTCGATACGGCGGCTCACGCCACCGCCGCGCGGGTTGTTGGGCATCAGGACCACATAGCGGCCTGCCAGGGAGACGAAGGTGGTGAGGGCGGCGCCCTTGTTGCCGCGTTCTTCCTTTTCGACCTGGACCAGCAGTTCCTGGCCTTCACGGATCACGTCGTTAATGCGTGCCTGGTTGACGGGCACACCCTGGGCAAAGTATTGCTTGGAGATTTCCTTGAACGGCAGGAAACCGTGGCGGTCCTCGCCGTAGTCGACGAAGCAGGCTTCCAGTGAAGGCTCGACACGCGTGACGACGGCCTTGTAGATGTTGCCCTTGCGCTGTTCGCGCCCTTCGATTTCAATTTCGTAGTCGAGGAGTTTTTGTCCATCGACGATGGCCAGACGGCGTTCTTCAGCCTGTGTGGCGTTTACCAGCATCCGTTTCATGGGTAGCCTTCCTTATCGTTCTTCGTTTTGATGTCATGTCTGAACATCAATCACATGCCCAAAATGGGCCAACGATGCCGGAGGGACGCAGTGCGAACGGGAGGAATTGCCGGAGAGCTTTTGACAGCGCGCGGCCGACCGATGAATCGGTCAGCGACGTGGTCTGGGCGTAGGCGCGTGGATGGAGCGAGCAGGGGTCAAACGGGTGGGTGCTACAAAAAGAGTAGCTGGTTGCGCCCGCTGTACAAGGGCTGGCGGCTGATTTATGCCGAAAGCAGGGCCCACGAATATCGTGAGGCGCCGCAGGCATATATAAATCAGACTGACCAGTGTTGTCATCAGAGGGCTACCGTTAAGGACTTGATCTCGACTGGATCCGCATGCAGCCTGTTGTTCATGACTTGGGCTGCACACATGGTATTCCGTGGTTGTGTTCGCAAAACGTCGACTCTTCTACCGTGCAAAGACGCTCGCCGCGAGGTGCCTGGCACTCGTCGCTTGCGGGCAATTGCCGGCGTGGGCATCGACCTTCCAGCAAGGCTGCTTGTCTGCCTTTTCAGGGCTGGGGACTTGCGTGGACTAAACTCCAGACAAATCAACCACTTACAGCGCATCGCTAGTGAAACACATTATAGGGTCAGCAAAGGGCTTGGCAAGGAAACCCGGGAAAACACCGGTATGGCCACCTGCGGCTGTGGCCGCGCCCACCCCGGCACCCGTTATTTCCCCGGCGGCAGCCCCGGCAGCGCCGCAGGCCACGCTGGTGACGGTAGACGAAGACTATGCGGGCCAACGTCTCGACAATTTCCTGATCCGCCAGCTCAAAGGCGTGCCTAAAACCCATGTCTACCGCATCATCCGAAGCGGCGAGGTGAGGGTTAACAAAGGCCGGGCACAGGCCGATACACGGGTGGAGACCGGCGACATCGTGCGCCTGCCGCCGGTGCGGACTTCCGAGCGGGCGGGGCAAAAGGCCGAGGCTATGGCCCAGGAAATCGCCCGGCACGGGGCGAGCTCCACCATCGGCGGCTACGCGCCTTCGCGCGAATTCCCCATTTTGTTTGAAGACGACTTTGTGCTGGCCATCGACAAACCGGCCGGTGTGGCCGTGCACGGCGGCAGTGGCGTGAGCTTTGGCGTGATTGAGCAGCTACGCATGGCGCGGCCGGAAGCGGACTTTCTGGAGCTGGTGCACAGGCTGGACCGCGAAACCAGCGGCATCCTGCTGATCGCCAAGCGGCGCATGGCGCTCAAACTGCTGCAGGAACAGTTCCGCGAGCGTGAAACCGACAAGGTTTACCTGGCGCTGGTCGGCGGCGACTGGCCAGCCACTCACCGCGTGATCGACAAGGCGCTACACAAGTATTTGTTGCCCGATGGTGAACGGCGTGTGAAAGTGGTGCCCAACGACCACCCCGACGGTATGCGCTCGGTGACGCTGGTCAAGGTGAAATCGGCCTTTCCCGCCAGTCCGCTGGCGCCGGCGACGGCTTTCACGCTGCTGGAAGTCACCATCAAGACGGGCCGCACGCACCAGATCCGCGTGCACCTGTCCAACGAGGGCCATCCGATTGCCGGTGACGACAAATACGGCGACTTTGAGTTGAACCGGGCGTTGCAGAGGTCTGCCCCGGGCACGGCATCGCTCAAACGCATGTTTCTGCATGCCTGGAGCCTGAAGTTCAACCATCCCAAGCTGCGCAAGGTAGTGCACCTGCAGGCGCCTTTGCCGCCTGAGCTGCAGCAGTTTTTGCCCATGCAGGTTGCTGTATGACCCAAGGCGCTCCCGACCAGCTTGATTCCGGGAGCGTGTCCGGGTCGATGCAGGAGAGGTTCAGCGGCCTGGCCAGAACAGTGCTGATGTTCGTCTTTGCTGGCCCCGCCCTGTACGGTGTGGCGTATTACCTTGTGGCAGGTGACCTTGGGCRCGGCGAATTTCGGTGGAGCGAAGTGCCCTCGGTCCTCTTTTGGCCGCTTCTGATGGAGTTCATGTTCTGGCTGTCGTGGGGCTATGTTGAAACGATGCTTCTGTTTCCGCTCCCCACCCTTGTGGCCGCCACGRCTTTTTGGCTGCTGAACAAGCGGATGATGTCTTCCTTGAACGTCATGCCTGCATTTCCTTTTGTTGTTTCGCGATCGGCAATCTGCCTGGTGGTTTGTGTGGGCGCGTTTGTGGCCTTGAACCCGCGAGCCGTGACGCAGGGATGGGATGCGCTGTATTTCTACAATCCCCACAACCGGCATCCATTCGACGACACGGGGCGCGGATTTCTTGAAAACTACGGGCCACTGTTCCACTTGACGGTACTTAGCCTGGCAAGCGCCTTGATAGGCGCTATTCACGGGCTCTCGTCGTGGTGGCTGCGTAAAAGCCGGCCCAACTGACATCTGCATTTCAACGCTTGTCCCTGTGCGCGTATGGGCAGGCCTTCCCTAAGACAATATGTCCATGCAAACCCGAAATTTCGACCTGATCGCTTTCGACTGGGATGGCACGCTGTTTGATTCGACCAAAATCATCGTGCGCTGCATTCAGGCTGCGGTACGGGATGTAGGAGGTACAGTGCCGACCGACAAGGAAGCCGGCTACGTTATCGGCCTGGGTCTCATGCAGGCGCTGGCCCATGCCGCCCCTGATGTACCGCCTGAGAAATATCCCCAACTGGGCGAGCGTTACCGCCATCACTATGCTGCACATTACGATGATTTGAGCTTGTTTGACGGGGTGCTTCCTCTGCTGGATGCCTTGAAAGCGCGCGGCCACCTGCTCGCAGTAGCGACCGGCAAGTCGCGCCGCGGCCTTGATGAAGTGCTGCGCACCGTGGAACTCAAGGGCGTGTTCGATGGTTCGCGAACCGCCGATGAGACGGCCGGAAAGCCTGACCCTCGCATGCTGCACGAATTAATGGCGGAATTTGGTGTCGCGCCCGAGCGTGTACTGATGGTGGGGGATACCACGCATGACCTGCAAATGGCGGTGAACGCGGCGTGTCCCAGTGTGGGCGTGAGCTATGGCGCGCACGAGCCGGACACATTCACCGCGCTGTCGCCCCGCCACGTCGCGCATTCGGTGCAGGAACTGCACGACTGGCTGCTCGTCAACAGCTGAATCGCAATGGCAGCGCCACCTGACATACGGCAAGCCTTGTGCAACAGCCGYGACCTGCTCGAAGGCGGGCTGGCGGTGCCGTTCGATGTTGTTTATGCCGGGCAGACCTGCCGTGCCTTCGCCGTGCGCTATGAGGGAGCAGTTCATGCGTACCTCAATCGTTGCACCCATGTCGCCATGGAGCTGGACTGGCAACCCAACCGGGTGTTCGATGCTGGCGGACAGTGGTTGCTGTGTGCCAGCCACGGCGCCGCCTATCGCCCGGATACCGGCCAATGCGCCGGTGGGCCTTGTCAGGGAGGACTGGTCAAAATCGAACTTTCGGAACTTGAGGGGGTTGTTTATTGGCATTCTGCTTACAACCTTAAACCGCTACAGTTCTAATACCTCTCTAAACTATTGCACATGAACGATCCCTACCGCCCCGATCCCCCCATGGACTCTGATTCTTTGCGTGAATCTGACTTTCGGCCCAACCAGCCTGAATCACTTCCGCCGCATTCGCAACTGAAAAAATCCGCCGCGGACCCTTCTGCAACGCCGGGCTGGGAGCGCGCCACACTGGAGAAACTGGCCTTCGCGGCGCTCAACGAGCAGAAGGCCACGCGACGCTGGAAAACCTTTGTGCGCCTGGCCTGGCTGGCCTTTTTCATTGCCCTGGTCTGGATGGCGCTGCACCGCGGCACACCTGCCAGCGATGCGACTGTGCCCCACACGGCCGTGGTCGAAATCAAGGGTGAGATCGCCGCAGGCGCCGATGCCAGCGCGGAGTTCGTCAACGCGGCGCTGCGCGCCGCCTTTGAAGACGAAGGCGCCAAGGCGGTCGTACTGCTGATCAATTCGCCCGGCGGCAGTCCCGTTCAGGCCGGCATGATGAACGACGAAATCCTGCGCCTGAAGGCCAAGCACAAGAAGCCGGTTTACGCTGTGGTCGAAGAGACCTGTGCCTCCGCCGCGTATTACATCGCCGTATCGGCCGACAAGATCTACGTCGACAAGGCCAGCATTGTGGGCAGCATCGGTGTGCTGATGGATGGCTTTGGCTTCACGGGCCTGATGGACAAGCTCGGCGTGGAGCGCCGCTTGCTGACGGCCGGCGAAAACAAGGGTTTTCTTGATC
>NZ_JBFUBD010000056.1:0-15227 GCF_056405935.1 Polaromonas sp. P1_E3 | reverse complement strand
CGCCTGAACCGAGCACCGCAGGTTGCCCCGCAGCGAAGCGCAGGGGTCGCAGACAGCAGGGTCGCCTTTCTTTTGCTTACTTTTCTTTGGCGAAGCAAAGAAAAGTGAGTTGCATGCCGGGCAACCCCCGGCCAACYGCCCTCAGCAAAGAGCGCAACGACAGAACAAGCAAGGCCTCAACCCTTGGGCTTATAAGCCACCACATCAATCTCCACCCGCGCATCCACCATCAACCGCGCCTCAGTCGTCGATCGAGCCGGTTTCCCGTCGCCGAAATACCCCATATAGATGCGGTTGAAGCTGCCAAAGTCACGCGCATCCTGCAACCACACGGTGCTTTTGCAGACGTCATCCAGCGTGCAGCCGGCCAGGGCCAGCACCGCCTGCAGGTTCTTCATCACCTGGTGCGTTTGCACCTCGATTCCGCCGGTCACGATCTCGCCGTTTTCATTCGCCGGAACCTGACCGGAGACGTAGACAAAATCCCCGGCGCGTACGGCAGGCGAGAAGGGGCGAGGCTGGCGGTCGGAGGCCAGCGGCGGATTTCCCAAATATTCCAGAGGCATGAAGAACTCCTTTTACAGTCGCTTTTCCAACAAATATTGAAATGTATTTTCAGAATTATGCGTAAATATTCGGGTTTATCCTGAAAATGAGCATTTCTAGATCAATTAATCTTCACTTTTGAAATTTAACTTCAATCAGGAGTTGTCATGATCCGTGGAATCCGCATGCATCGCCGTACCGCCTTGTCTTCCCTGCTGGCCTTGGGTGCAGCTGGCGCCGGTTTCGGCCCGGCCGCCGCGCAGACGGGCAAGTCAGCCCTGAACCTGGCCATGGTGGCTGAGCCGCCGACACTGGACATCCAGTCGACCCCGGCCGACCTGGTCTGCATCATCATGCAGCACGTCTACGAACCGCTCTTCACCTTCGATGCCAAGGCGGCCCTGGTGCCGATGCTGGCCGAGGCGATGCCCAAGATCTCGGCGGACGGCAAGCTCTACAGCATCGCGCTGCGCAAGGGCGTGATGCTGCACAGCGGCCGCGAGCTCCATGCCGACGACGTGGTGGCCAGCCTGAAACGCTGGATGGAAGTCTCGCCGCGCGGCAAGTCGGTGGCGGTGCAGGTGGCCGACCTGTCGGCCAAGGGCTCGCACGGTGTGGAGATCAGCCTGAAGAGCGCGTATGCGCCGCTGCTCTCGCAACTGGCCATGGCGTCGGGCATGGCGGCCATCATGGCCAAGGAATCGCTGGCCCAGCCGCTGCGCGAATACGTGGGCACAGGGCCTTACAAGTTCAAGGAGCGCAAGCCCGACCAGTATGTGCTGCTCACGCGCTTCGACGGCTATACGGCGCGCAGTGAAGCCGCCAGCGGCTACGGCGGCAAGCGGGTGGCCGCGGTGGAGGAGCTGCGCTTCGTACCGGTGCCCAATGCCAACACACGGGTGGAGGGTGCGCTGGCCGGCCAGTTCCACTATGCCGACCTGTTGCCGATTGAGGCGCTGCCGCGGCTGGAAAAAGCCGGCGGCAAGGTCGTGCCCATCATGACCCCCTCTTTTGGCTTTCCTTACCTGGTGTTCAATACCAAAGAGGGCTCGCTGGCACGGCAGCCTGTACGCAAGGCGGTGCAGACCGCGCTGGGCGAAGGCGAGATGCTGGCGGCGGGCTTTGGCGACACACGCTTTTTCATCGCCGAAGGTAACCACTTCCCCAAGGGCACGCCTTTTTATTCCACCGCCGGTACCGCTGCCTATAACGAACGCGATGCCAAGAAAGCCAAGAGCCAGGCCGAGCAAGCCGGCTACAAGGGCGAGCCGGTGCGCATCCTGACCAGCCGGCAGTACGACTTCCACTACAACATGGCATTGATCATGGCCGAGCAGCTCAAGCGTGCCGGCTTCAAGGCCGAGCTCAATGTGGTCGAGTGGGCGACGCTGCTGCAGCGCCGCGCAGACCCCAAGCTGTGGGACATCTACATCACCCATTCGGGCCTGTTCCCCGAACCCATGCTTTCACCGCCGCAGCTGGGCGACGGCGCACCGGGCTGGTGGAGCTCGCCCGCCAAGGCCGAGGCGCTGACCGCGCTGAACCAGGAGCCGAACCCCGCCAAGCGCGGCGCGCTGTGGGGCAAGGTGCAGCAGGTGGTCTACGACGAAGTACCCTACATCCAGGTCGGAAAATTCGCCAGCCTGTCAGCGCGCTCACCGGCGCTGCAAGGCTATACGCCCTACACCTATCCGTTCTTCTGGAACACAACGCTGAAGAGTTGAGCCCCGCGCTCGTCACTGATCAAGCCTGCGACGCGCTGCCCCTTTCCTCACGTGTGGGGCAGCGCGCCTGCGGTTCGGCAAAGCCGGTTCCGCGACTCAACTGGTGGGTTCGCTTCGGTTGAGCCGGGTGCAGCAGGTTGATCTGGAGCGTTTTCGGATGGATAAAGCGATTTCACTCTTAATGGATAGAGCAAAGTCATGACGCGGTATTTACTCTCCCGGCTGGGCGGCATGCTTGTGGTCATGGCCATTGTGGCGGTGCTGGTGTTTATCCTCACGCGCGCCGCGCCGGGCGACCCTATCGCGGTGCTTCTGGGCGACCAGGCCACGGCCGAGGACATCGCGCGCGTGCAGAAGGTCTATGGCCTGGACAAACCCCTGCCGGTGCAATTTGGCCTGTGGATCCGCGAGTTGGCGCACGGCAACCTGGGCGAATCGATCTTTCTCCAGCGCCCGGTCACCCAGGCACTCTGGGAGCGGGCCGAGCCTACGACCCTGCTTTCGCTGATGGCGATCGCGATCGCTGCGCTGATCGGCGTGCCCTGCGGCATCGTTTCGGCGGTTTTTCGCGGCAAGGCTATCGACCAGGCCTTCACCGGTTTTGCCATGCTGGGCGCCAGCGTGCCCAGCTTCTGGTTCGGCCTGGTGCTGATGCAGATCTTCGCCGTTTCACTCGGCTGGTTTCCGGTTTCGGGCTATGGCGAGCCGGGCGCCTCGCTGGCGGCCCGCATCCACTGCCTGGTGCTGCCGGCCACGGTGCTGGGTGTGCTCAATTCGGCGCTCATCATCCGCTTCACCCGCGCCTCCATGCTGGATGTGCTGGGCGAAGACTACGTGCGCACAGCCCGGGCCAAAGGGCTTTCGGAAAACGTGGTGGTGCTCAAGCATGCGCTGCGCAATGCGCTGGTGCCCATCGTTACCGTGCTCGGCCTGACAGTGGCGCTGATGATCGGTGGTGCGGTCGTCACCGAGACGGTATTCGGGCTGCCCGGCGTGGGCAACCTGGTGGTGAGTGCGGTGATCCGGCGCGACTACCCGGTGATCCAGGGTGCGTTGCTGGTGGTGGCGGCCATCTATGTAGTCATCAACTTCGCCATCGACCTGCTCTATACCGTGGTCGACCCACGCGTGAAATACTGATATGCAGATGCCGCTGATTCTCCGCAAGCTGTTTCGCCGCCGCATCGTGCTGGCCGCGGCCATCGCGCTGGTCGTGGTGGTGCTGGTGTCGCTCTTCGCCGGCCCCCTGAGCGGGCTGGACCCGAACGAGACCGCCGTGAGCCAGCGCCTGGCGCAACCGTCTTCCACCCACCTGTTCGGCACCGACGAACTGGGCCGCGACCTGTTTGCCCGCATCGCCTTCGGCGGCCGTTATTCGCTGACCATTGCGCTGCTGACGGCGCTGGGTTCGGTGGTGGCCGGCACCCTGTTTGGCCTGGTCGCAGGTTTCTTTCGCCGGCTCGACGCGCCCGTTATGCGGGTGGTCGACGCCATGATGTCCTTCCCCGACATCCTGCTGGCCATCGCCCTCGTCGGCATCCTCGGCCCCTCCATGCTGAACGTGGTGCTGGCCCTGGTGCTGGTCTACACACCGCGCGTGGCGCGTGTGGTGCGCGCTTCGACGCTGGTGGTGCGCGAGCTTTTGTTTGTGGAGGCGGCGCGTGCTGTTGGGGTCTCCACCGTGCGCATCCTCTGGCGCCATGTGCTGCCCAACCTGATGTCCCCGATCCTTGTGCAGGCTTCTTTCATCTTTGCCTATGCCATCCTGGCGGAAGCCGCGCTGTCTTTCCTGGGCGTGGGCGTGCCGCCCGAAATCCCGACCTGGGGAACCATGGTCGCCGGCAGCCAGCAATACGCCCACCAGGCGTTGTGGATCGTGCTGTTCCCGGGCCTGGCCATCATCCTTACCGCGCTGTCGCTCCAATTGCTGGGCGACGGCATCCGCGACCTGCTGGATCCGCGCCTGCGGAAATCGATGTGAACCGTCTCGAAGTACGCCACCTTTCCACCTTCTTCGACACCGACGAAGGCCTGATCCGCTCCGTCGCTGACGTGAGCTTCAACATCCGTGCCGGCAAGACCACGGCCCTTGTCGGCGAATCGGGTTCCGGCAAATCGGTCACCAGCCTGACGCTGATGCGCCTGCTGCCGCGCACGGCGTCGACGCAGGTCAGTGGCCAGGCCCTGTTCGTCAACCGCGCCGGCGAGACGCTGGACCTGCTGACGCTGCCCGAGCCGCGCATGCGGGCGATCCGCGGCAACGAGGTGGCCATGATCTTCCAGGAGCCGATGACCAGCCTGAACCCGGTCTTCACCGTGGGTGAGCAGGTGGCCGAATCGCTGCGCCTGCACAAAGGCCTGGGCCATGCGGCCGCCCTGGCCCAGGCGCTGCGCATGCTGGAACTCGTGGAGATCCCGGCTGCCGCCCAGCGTCTGCATGAATATCCACATCAGCTTTCCGGCGGCATGCGCCAGCGCGTGATGATCGCGCTGGCCATGGCCTGCGACCCAACGCTGCTGATCGCCGATGAACCCACCACTGCGCTGGATGTGACCATCCAGGCACAGATCCTGGCGCTGATGCGCAGGCTGCAGGCCGAAACCGGCATGAGCATCCTGTTCATCACCCATAACCTGGGCGTGGTGGCGCACCATGCCGACGACGTGGCGGTGATGTACGCCGGACGCATCGTGGAGGCCGCGCCTGTCAACGACCTGTTCGCGCGGCCGCAGCATCCCTACACCCAAGGCCTGCTGGCCTGCCTGCCGGCGCAGCAGCGCGGGCGGGTGCCGGCGGCGGAGGGCGAGGGCCCGCATGCGGCGGGAGGCAAGCGCCGGCTCTACGCCATCCGCGGCCAGGTCTCCAGCCCGCTGGCGCCGCCCCCGGGCTGCGCCTTTGAACCACGCTGCGACAAGGCCATCGCGGCCTGCCGCGACGCCATGCCGGCGTTGCGCAACGACGAAGCCGGCGGCAGCGCCCGCTGCATCCTGGTGCCGGAGGCCGCATGAGCATAGAGACGCCCGCCGCCGCGCCCCTGATCGAGGTGCGCCACCTGCAGAAATTCTTCGGCTCCTCCGTGCGGCCGGTGCGCGCGGTGGACGATGTGTCCTTCGTGATCCATCCTGGCGAGACACTGGGCCTGGTGGGCGAATCGGGCTCGGGCAAGAGCACCATCGGCCGCGCGCTGCTGCGCCTGGTCGACAGCACCGGTGGCACAGTGAGCTACCGCGGCGAAGATCTCGGCGCGGCTTCAGGCAACCGCATGCGCGCGCTGCGCAGCAAGCTGCAGATGATCTTCCAGGACCCGTACGCCAGCCTGAACCCCAAGATGCGGGTACGCGACATCCTGGGTGAGGCGCTGCAGGTGCACGGCCTGGCCAAAGGCAAGGAGGCAACCGCGCAGCGCATCGCCGAGCTGTTGCAGCTGGTGGGGCTGCCGCCCGAGCACGCGGCGCGTTACCCGCACGAGTTTTCCGGCGGCCAGCGGCAGCGCATCGGCGTGGCGCGGGCGCTGTCGGTGCAGCCCGAATTCATCGTCGCCGATGAGCCGCTCTCGGCGCTGGATGTGTCCATCCAGGCGCAGGTGGTCAACCTCCTGTGCGACCTGCGCGACAGCCTGAAGCTGACCATGCTGTTCATCTCGCACGACCTGGATGTGGTGGAATACCTGTGTGACCGGGTGGTTGTGCTGTACCTGGGCCGCGTGATGGAAGTGGCGCCGACAGCGCAGCTGTTCGCGCGGCCGCTGCATCCTTATACCCAGGCGTTGCTGGCCGCTTCGCCCAAGCCTGACCCGGCGCTGAAGATGGTGCATGTGCCCTTGAAAGGTGACATGCCCAGCCCGGTCAACCCGCCTTCGGGCTGTGTGTTTCGCACGCGCTGCCCGCATGCCATTGACGCCTGCGCCCAGACGCGGCCGGAGCCGCGCGACATGGGCCGCGGCCGGCTGAAGGCCTGCATCCGCGACGACATCGAATCATTGACGACACCATGACACTGCAAGATATTCTCGACCCCCTGCTCGACGCTTCCTGGAAGGGCTTTCCGCACCACAGCCCGGCGCTGCGCCGCTCGGCCGTCGGTGCCCAGGGCTGGAACGTGCTGCGCGGCGACCTGCCGCTGCCGCTGGCCGTGATCCGCCGGGACCCCCTGGCCGGCAACCTGCAATGGATGCAGGGTTTCGCCGGCAGCCACGGTGTGGGCCTGGCGCCGCACGGCAAGACGACCATGTCGCCGCAGCTGTTCGAGCGCCAGCTCGACGCCGGCGCCTGGGGCCTGACCTTCGCTACTGTGACGCAGCTGCGCGCGGGCGTGACAGCCGGTGCAAAACGCTGCCTGATCGCCAACCAGGTGTTCCAGGCGGTGGACCTGCAGGGCATAGCCGACCTCAAGCGCGCCAATGCCGGGCTGAGCGTGGCTTTTCTGGTGGATTCCCTGGCGCAGGCAGATCTCATTGAAGCCTGGCATGCGGTGAATGCGCACGCTGAGCCTTTCGACGTGCTGCTGGAGATCGGCGTGGATGGCGGCCGCACCGGCTGCCGAAGCCACGAGCAGGCGCTCGCAGTGGCGAAGCGCCTGCGCAGCGGCAAGGCCACCCGGCTGGTCGGCATCGAATGCTACGAAGGCCTGGGCGCTACCGGCGAATCGGATGCCGACAAGGCCTACGCCAATGCGCTGATGCAGCGTGTGCGTGATATTGCGCGAGCCTGTGACGAGCAGCAGTTGTTCGAGACGGATGAGATCCTCCTCACGGCCGGCGGCTCCGCCATCTTCGATCTGGTCGCCGAACACCTGAAGATGAAACTCTCACGGCCCGTGCAGGGCCTGCTGCGCTCCGGCTGTTATGTGACGCACGACCATGGCACGTACCACCGCTTCATGAATACCGTGGCCGCGCGCATGGGCTGCGGCCATGGGTTGAACGCGGCGATGCAGGTGTGGGCGGCAGTGCAGTCCTGCCCCGAGCCAGGGCTGGCGATTCTCGCGGTGGGCAAGCGCGACATTTCTTACGACCTGGAGCTTCCTGTGCCCCTGGGCTTGTGCCCGGCCGGCGAGACCACCATGACGCCGGCGCCGGCCGACTGGAAAATCACCGGCCTGAACGACCAGCATGCTTACCTCCGCCACACGGCCCCGGCCGGCAGCGGTCCGGAACACCAGGCCCTGCGCGTGGGTGACCTGGTCGCGCTGGGCATTTCCCACCCCTGCACCACCTTCGACAAATGGCGCTGGATGCCGGTGGTGGACGAACAAAACAACGTGTGTGACGCCATCGTCACCTGCTTTTAAATGACCCCACGCGTGCTTGAAAAAATTGCCGAGATCATGGACCGCGCGCCCGCCGCGCGGCGCACCGTGCTGGCCCTGATCCTGGAAGATCCGCAGCGTGTGCTGGACGAAACCTTCGAGACACTGGCCCAGCGCGCCAACAGCTCGGTACCCACCATCATGCGCACCTGCCGCGACCTGGGCTACCCCGGGCTGCGCGAGTTCAAGCTGGCCCTGGCACAGGAGCTTGCAGTCGGCGGCTCACCGCTGAACCGGCGCGTGCGCATTGACGACGACACCCGCCAGGTGATCGCCAAGGTGACGCGCGGCGCCGCCACGGTGATCAACAGCGTGCAGGCCCAGCTCAGTGTGGATGCGGTGCAGGCAGCGGCCGATGCCATTGTCGACGGCGCACGGGTGGATTGCTATGGCGTCGGCGTCACCTCCAACTTCATGGCCTCGGACCTGCAGGCGCGGCTGTATCGCATGGGCGTGGCTTCCAACAGCTACCTGGACCCGCACCTGCAGCTGATCTCGGCCGCCACCATCGGCCCGCGCGGTGTGGTGATGGCCATCACCCATGTCGGCGGCATGCCTTCGCTGCTGGAGGCGGTGGACGTCGCGCGCTCGCAGGGCGCCACCATCATCGCTCTGACGCAGCCCGGCTCGCAGCTGGCGGCGATGGCCGACATCGTGCTGGCCGTGGAAGTGGCGCCCGACCCGGTGATGCCGGTGGGCCCCGAGGCTTACCTGGCGCACCTGACGGTGATCGAGATACTCACCGTGCTCGTGGCGCAGCGCCTGGGCGACAAGGCCGTGAACCGGCTGGCCAACATCCAGCGCACGCTGGAAACCCGCGGCGTGGACATGCACCACCATCCCCGGCTGGACTGGGACGAAGGCGCCAAGCTCACCATGGGAAAAGTACGATGACACGCGCCACCTTGCTGGAAAACGGTTTGCTGGTGGACGGCACCAACACGGCCGGCAGGCCTGGGGACCTTCTGCTGGCGGGCGACCGGATTGTGGCCGTGGGCGCGGGCCTGCGGCACCGCCTCCCGGATGGCCTGGCTCTGGCCGATGTTGATGTGTACGATTGCAGCGGCCTGGTGATCGCGCCCGGTTTCATCGACGTGCACACCCACGACGACGCCATCGTACTGAACGCGCCGGGCATGTTTCCCAAGCTGTCGCAGGGCGTCACGACGGTGGTGACCGGCAACTGCGGCCTGTCGGTCGCGCCCTTTGTGGTGAAAGAACCGCAGGGCGCTCTCACCCTGCTCGGAAATTCGTTCAAGTACCCGTCAGTAGAGGCCTATGCGCAGGCCGTAGCCGAGGCAGAGCCGGCCGTTAATGTGGCGCCGCTGATCGGCCACACCACGCTGCGCTATGCCTGTGTGGGCGACCTCAACCGGCCGGCCACCGCCGATGAAGTGGCCGCCATGTGCGCCCTGCTGGAGCAATGCATGGTCCAGGGCGCTATCGGCCTTTCGTCTGGCCTCTTTTACGCCGAAGCCATGCCGGCGCCGGCCGCCGAGGTGACGGCGCTGGCGCGCGTTGTTGCGCGACACGGCGGCATCTACGCCACCCACATGCGGTCAGAGATGGCTGACATCCTGGAGGCCATGCACGAGGCCGCCGGCTGCGCCTTCGAGGCCGGCGTGCCGCTGGTGATCTCGCATCACAAATGCGCAGGGCCGGCCAACTGGGGCCGCACGCAGGAGACGCTGCCGCTGATTGACACGCTGGCCCGGCGCCAGGACATCGCGATGGATGTGTATCCCTACGTGGCCGGCTCGACCGTGCTGCGCGAAGACCTGGTCGACGGCGTTATCGATGTGCTCGTGAGCTGGTCGGCCCCGCACCCGGAAATGATGGGCCGCACCCTGGCGTCGATCGCCGCCGAGTGGGGTGTTGACCAGAAAACCGTTTGCCGCCGCCTGCAGCCCGGCGGGGCCTGCTATTTCCAGATGCACGAGGACGATGTGCGGCGCGTCATTGCGCACCCGCTTTCCATGATCGGGTCGGACGGCCTGCCGCATGACAAGCATCCGCACCCACGCCTGTGGGGCGCCTTTCCGCGGGTGCTGGCGCGCTACTGGCGCGAGCAGCAGCTGCTTTCGCTGGAGACTGCGATCTACAAGATGACCGGCCTGTCGGCACGCAACTTCCGCCTGCACCAGCGCGGCCAGCTGCAGGTTGGCTGGCATGCCGACGTGGTGGTGCTGGACCCGGTCCGCGTGCGCGATGTAGCGACGTACGAAAACCCGATCGCCTTGTCGGAAGGCATCGAGAAGGTATTTGTGAATGGTGAGCTGGCTTATGTGGCCGGCGCCTCGGATGCGGCGGGCGTCCAGGTGCAGGCGCGCGCCGGGCGTTTGCTTAGACGCCAGGTGTCCAACGCGCAGACCTGATACCCGCTTCCAGTTCCCTCTCCCTGGGAGAGGGCGTAAGACAGGCTCAATCAAGACTGTCGACTGTGTCGGGATCGGGCACATCCCCAATCGCCTCACGCGTCAGCGCGGCCTGGCTTTTCAGCCAATCGCAAAAGGCCATCACTTCAGGCCGGGCGACGTTGCGCGGCCCGATGATCAGCCAGTAGCTCATGGGCGACTCCATGCGCATCTGCGGCAGCGGCTCCACCAGGTCGCCTGAGGCCAGGCTCTCGGCAATCAGCGGCAGGCGCGCCAGCACCACGCCTTGCCCCGTCAGGGTCGCCTGCACCATCTGGTAGGCATAGTTGAAGTACAGCCAGCGCTTGGCCTCCAGCTTGGGGCTGGCATGGTCGCTCAGCCAGCGGCGCCAGGTCAGCCATTCCAGATGGGTGTGATGCGCATCCCCTGCCTCGATCAATGTGAACTGCGCCAGGTCGTCCGGCTTCTTCAGGCGCGGTCCGCTTTTGAGCAGCCAGGGGCTGATGACCGGCGTGATCTGCTCGCCAAAAAGGCGTATGGCATGGGGCGGCATATGGCTGGCGGGGGCGTAGCGCAAGGCCAGGTCCAGGTCTGAAATGTCAAGGTCGACCGCGACGTCCGACGCATCAATCCGGATGTCGATATCGGGGTTGTCGCGCTGAAAGCCTTCCAGGCGCGGAATCAGCCACATCGACGCGAAGGAGGCGAACGTGGTGAGCGCCACGCTTTTACGCCCGGCGCTCTGGCGGATCTGCCGGACCGCCCCGTCAATCCGTTCGAGCGACGGTGTGACAGCGCGCAGCAGGATCGCTCCCGCGTTGGTGAGTTCCACGGCCCGGGTGTGGCGGTGGAAGAGGCCGACACCCACGTCCTCTTCAAGCCCCTGGATCTGGCGGCTGACGGCGGACTGGGTCAGCGCCAGTTCCTCCGACGCAGCACGGAAATTGAGGTGGCGGGCGACAGCCTCAAACGCCCTTAACTGGCCAGCGGAAATCGGCCTGGAGCGCAGATGGGTTTGTGAATGCAGCATGACAGTTCCGGGGTATTAGGGCAATTTCAGCCTGATTGATTAATGCGAATATGGAATGAATAGCTTACCGCGATTTCATTGGACTGTGCAAGTCCGAAGCGAGATCATTCATTCCTCATCACTCACTTGTGCCCTTTTTTGGAGAACACCATGGACCACGCAGCTTCACACCTTGCAGGCGATCGCTATATGCAACAGGCTTCGGATGCCACCACCGGCCAGGTCAGCGGCCTGGCGGGGTTCTGGAAGCTGGGTGCGGGACGGGCGTTGACGCTGCGCGCGTCACAGGCCGGAGTGTTGCGCATTGCGCATGGCCGGGTCTGGGCCACCTTCGACGGCGCCAGCCAGGACATGCAGGTTCGCGCAGGCGACCATTTCCTCATGCGGGGTGAAAGCCTGACGCTGAAGGCAGGTGAGTCGCTGGTGCTGGAATCGTTCAGCAGCGGCCATGCGGCATCGGCTTATTTCAGCTGGGAGCCCGCCGGTAGCCGCGTTGAAGTGCCCCAGGCTGCCGAGCAGGCGGGCTGGCGCACCGGCGTGCTGCAGCCCCTGGTGGACCTGCGTGCCGCGCTGGGTCTGGCGGGCGGCGCGCTGGCACGCCTTGGCCGCGGCCTGGTTTCAGGTGCAGCAGCGGCGCTTGAGGCCGTGCTGACACCGGTTGCCGCCGGTTTTGTGGCCGCCCGGAACCGGCCGGCTTCGGGCCATGACCTCGATGTCTACAAAAACAGTGCCGGCGCGGGCCGCAACTGCAACGTGCTGGCCATGTCCAACCTGGTCTAGCCGGACCGATCACAGCGCAAATTTCTGCTTGGGAAAGCCGTTCGCCCGCAGTCGCCAAGGCTGCGGGCTTTTTTACGCGCGCCCGGAATCCGGCAGCGTCCGTTGGCGTTAGGTTCGGGAAGTTTTCCGGCGGGCTGGAGAAGGGGGTGATGCCCGTTTTTTCGGTTTTCCCGCCCGGGCTTTTAACGCGCAGTCCAGGGAAATCCGTGCCCATTGAAGCATCAGCTGCGGCGACTCCATCGCCTCCTCTGGTGCACTGTAGTAGTTAAGGCTTTGCATCTTGCTCACGCCGTTGCGGGTCATTTCATAGCTGAAGCGCTCGCAGCCTTCCCGCTCAAACCGGGCCTGGGTGTCGGCGTCCGCCTTGAGCCAGAGTTTCTCGCCGCCTCCCAAATCCGCCACCAGCGCGAAGGTCAAGCCCGAGGTGCTGATGCCAAAGCCGCCAAACATGCGCCTGGCAATGCAGGGCCCAACGCCAGACAAAAGCTCGCAGCAGTAGGTCGCAAAATCGTTAGCGGGAGAAGCCATGCCGTAACCATACCAAACCCGGCGGCATATTTGGCGGGTGCGACTCGCCGCGCATTCATCCAGGCCCAAAATTTTCGTACGCAAAGATTGCGGTGCCGCAAGATGCGGCGGGCCGCGATAATTTGGCATGGCCCCAGTTTTCCAAACCCTTGTTCCAGCGCCCGAAGTGCACCCGGCGGGGCCGGCGATCCATGTGGTCGTCATGGGCGTTGCCGGTTGCGGCAAGTCGGCGGTAGGGCGTTTGGTAGCCGACCAGCTGGGGCTGCCGTTGATTGAGGGTGACGACTTTCACCCCCCCGGCAACATCCAGAAAATGCAGCAAGGTATTCCGCTCGCCGACGAAGACCGCGCCGACTGGCTCCGCCAGCTGGGCAGGGAACTGGCGCGACACCCTGCAGGTGTGGTGCTGACCTGCTCGGCCCTCAAAGCTGCCTACCGGGACAGCCTGCGCGGCGCAGTGCCCGGTTTGCAGTTTGTGCACCTGGCCATCAGCCAGGCGGAATCACTGCGGCGGGTTTCCACACGGCCGGGCCACTTTTATCCGCCCAGCCTGGTCGCCAGCCAATTTGAGGCACTGCAGGACCCATCAGCCGAGCCGGGCGTGTTGACCCTGGCCGGGAATGCCTCCCTGCAAGCCTTGGCCGACAGCGCGGTTGCCTGGCTGGCTATTCACCGTTAACGGCACGCCCAATCCCTGCCTCTCTGTCGTTTTGGTATGAAATTGGCCGCCAAGCCAATAACGACGGGCGCAAGCAGCTATGAAATACATAGCAAATCGCAGGCGCTGTGCGGATGGGCAAGGGTTTAACTATTCGTAATGCATTACGTTTAAGTAAAATTCCCGGCAGCTGTCGCCATACTGTTGACCACCGCACAGTCCCTACACAGGAGCCCCATGTCCAAAGCCTTCGCCTCGCAGTCCGATCTCACCGACAAGGTCATCACGTTTGAGCAGCTCAGCGCACATTGCTGGGCCTACACGGCCGAGGGTGACCCCAACTCCGGCGTGATCATCGGCGACAAATTCATCATGGTGAGCGATGCCACCGCGACCCCGGCCATGGCGCAGGACCTTATCGCCCGCATCCGCACCGTGAGCGACAAGCCCATCAAATATGTGCTGCTGACGCACTACCACGCGGTCCGGGTTCTGGGCGCCAGCGCCTACGCTGCGGAAGGCGCGACGGAAGTGATCGCCAGCCAGGGCACGTACGAGCTCATCGTTGAGCGCGGCGCGCAGGACATGCAAAGCGAGATGGAGCGTTTCCCGCGCCTTTTCCGCAACGCGGAAAGTGTGCCCGGCCTGACCTGGCCGACCCTGGTGATTGACGGCGGCAACCCGGTGAAGGGCGAAGTGCCCGGCAAGCTCGTGCTGGACCTGGGCGGCGTCAAGGTCCAGGTATGGCATCCGGGCCCAGGCCACACGCGCGGCGACACCATCGCCTGGGTTGAAGAAGAAAAAGTGCTGTTTTCAGGCGACCTGGTGGAATACGAGGCGGGTGTTTATACAGGCGATGCCCAGCTGGAAGAATGGCCCGCCACGCTGGAAGCGCTGCGCGCGCTGAAAGCCGACGCCATCGTGCCCGGCCGCGGCGAAGCCATGAAGGGCGCGGCCAATGTCAACAAGGCACTGGACTATACAAAGCGCTGGGTTGAAACGCTGTACCAGGCCGGCAAGGAAGCCGCTGCCGCCGGCATGGACCTGAAGGCGGCCATGGCGCACACCCGCAAAAGCATGGACCCGGTCTTCGGCCATGTGTTTATTTACGAGCATTGCCTGCCGTTTGACGTGAGCCGGGCGTTTGATGAAGCCAGCGGGATCAAGAACCCGCGTATCTGGACGGCCCAGCGCGACCAGGAAATGTGGAAAGCGCTGCAGGGCTGAGGCTTTCAGGCGTCGAGGTCCAGCCTGGAAAGCAGCCCCACAAAGGCGTCCAGCGCAACCTGTCCGTCCATCTGCTCCACGCGTTCCAGCACGTCATCGTCTTCGACGGTGCAGTAACCCAGGCTGAAGCGCCTGAATCGCCGGGCGGCCAGTTCGCCATGGTGGAGGATCTGCATATTGATGTGGCGGGTGTCCTGGCGAATGCGTTCCAGCAATGCCAGCACCTGCTTCTGGCCACCTTCCAGTTGCTGGCAGAAGCGCATGCCGTCAAAAATCAGCAATCCGGTGATGTCCCGTTCTGCATTTGCCTGTCGGGCTTTGGCAGCGATATCCGCCACGACGCTTAAAGGTGCTTCGGGCGCCAGGGTACTGACATAAAGAATTTCATACAGCCTTGTACTTATGTGGATCATGGGAGCCGAATGTAGCGGGACGCCCGGCGTTTCACAATGTCAAAAGACACAGACATTTGAGCCTAAGATAAGTCTTTTATGGACAATCCAACGCTAACACCACCGAAGTGCCCGCCGCGCTGCAATGCATGCGGGCTGCGCAAAACCGGTGCCTTCATGCCGGTAAGCAAGGAAGAACTTGCCTTCATCGAAGCCTTCCGCACCGGCACCTCTGCGGTGCAGGCCGGCGGCACCATCCTGCACGAACAAAAACCCAACGGCAAACTTTTCACGCTGTATTCGGGCTGGGCTTTCCGGTACAAAACCCTGAGCGATGGCCGCCGCCAAATTCTCAATTTCCTGCTGCCCGGGGACTTCATCGGCCTGCAGCAGAAATTCGCTGACGGCGCCATGCATGGCATTGAAGCCGTGACGGACGTCAGCCTGTGCGTCTTTCCCCGCGACGGCTTGTGGGAGCTTTACCGCAACCACCCAAGCCTGGGGTATGACATCACCTGGCTCGCCGCCCGCGAAGAAGGCATTGTTGACGACCATCTGCTGACTGCCGGGCGGCGCAATGCCACCGAACGTGTGGCGATGCTGTTGATGCACCTGTACCGCAGGCTGCAACTGGCCGTACGGACGGCGCAGCCTCCCGC
>NZ_JBFUBD010000055.1:0-15660 GCF_056405935.1 Polaromonas sp. P1_E3 | reverse complement strand
GCGTTGGCAATCTCCAGCGCTCCATCGACTTTTATACCCAGGTGCTCGGCATGAAGCTGCTGCGCACCTCGGAAAACCCCGAGTACAAATACAGCCTGGCCTTTGTCGGCTACGAAGGCAACCCGGCGCAGGCCGAAATTGAGCTGACCTACAACTGGGGCACCGAAAGCTACGACATGGGCACGGCCTTCGGCCATATTGCTCTGGGCGTGCCAGACGCCTATGCGGCTTGCGACAAGATCAAGGCCGCTGGCGGCAACGTCACGCGCGAGGCCGGCCCGGTCAAGGGAGGCACCACCGTGATCGCTTTTGTGACGGACCCGGACGGCTACAAGATTGAGCTGATCCAGCGTGATGAAAGCGCTGCGGGGGCAGGCCTGCGTTAGTTTATTGCCCGTCACTGCTATTCTTTCAATAGCTGCTTGCGCTCATTCAGCAAGGCCGGTGGCGCTATTTCCACAAATAGCCAGCAGGCTGCCAGGCTCAGGCAGCGCTGCGTTCCAGCTGGCAGGCCTGAAAAGCCAGCGCAGTCACGTGTGACCAGTTGCCGCGGGCCAGCGTGTCCGCAGGGGTCAGCCAGGAACCGCCCACACACACGACATTGGGCAGTGCCAAAAACTCAGGCGCGTTGGCCACCGTAACGCCACCCGTCGGGCAAAACCGCACGTCGCCAAAGGGGCCATTCCAGGCCTTCAGCATGGCCGGACCGCCCGCCTGCATGGCCGGGAAAAATTTGAGTTCGGTCAGGCCGTCTTGCTGCGCCATCATGATCTCACTGCCGGTGGCCACCCCTGGCAACAGCGGCAGGCCCGCATCCTTGCAGGCTTGTCCCATCGCATGGGTGTAACCGGGGCTGACCGCAAAGCGCGCACCGGCCATGGCGCAGGCCTGGGCGTCGGCGGCGCTGCGCACAGTGCCCGCCCCCACCACGGCTTCGGGCACATCGCGCGCAATGGCCTCAATGCAGGCCAGCGCTTGCGGCGTGCGCAGGGTGACTTCGAGCATGCGGATGCCGCCCGCCACTAGGGCACGTGCCAATGGCACCGCCTGGCTCACGTCGGTCAGCACGATCACGGGTATTACGGGGGCGTCCTGCATGATCTGCAGGGGGGTCAGTTTTCCGCTGACATTGAGGTTCACATCCACGATAAAGCTCCTTCTTCAGCTGTCAGCGCGTGACGGCGCATACCGGCAAACAACTCCCGTCCCATGCCGATGCCGTTTGCCGCGCGCAAATCGGCAGGCATGGTGTCGACAGGCCTCGCGGTCCATTCTGCATCGTTTACCAATACATTCAATTCGCCGGTGACGGCGTCCACACGAATTACATCACCGTCGCGCACCTTGGCCAGCGGGCCGCCGGCAGCGGCTTCAGGCGACACATGGATGGCGGCCGGCACCTTGCCCGAAGCGCCGCTCATGCGGCCGTCAGTGACCAGCGCGACCTTGAATCCCTTGCCCTGCAGCACGGCCAGCGGCGGCGTGAGCTTGTGCAGCTCGGGCATGCCGTTGGCTTGCGGACCTTGCCAGCGCACCACACACACCACGTCGCGGTTCAACTCGCCGGCGCTGAAGGCGATGTGCAGGGCTTCCTGCGAATCAAACACCCGCGCAGGCGCCTCGATGACATGGCGGTCGTCGGGCACAGCGGAGACCTTGATTACGCTGCGGCCCAGATTGCCCTGCAACAGCTTGAGGCCCCCGGTGGCGCTGAAAGGTTTGGCAGGCGTGCGCACGATGGCCTCGTCTTTGGAAGCGCCCACGTCGTGCCAGACAAGCGCCGCGCCGGCCAGCGCCGGCTCGCGCGTGTATTCCCGGATGCCGCCTTCGCGCACCGTGAGCACGTCTTCATGCATGAAGCCCGCGTCGAGCAACTCACGAATGATGAAGCCCGGCCCGCCCGCCGCCTGGAACTGGTTCACGTCGGCGCTGCCGTTGGGGTAAACGTGGGCCAGCGTCGGCACCACGTCGGAAAGGTCGGAGAAATCATTCCAGTCGATCACGATGCCGGCCGAATGCGCCACGGCTACCCAATGGATAAGGTGATTGGTGGAGCCCCCGGTGGCGAGCAGCGCGACCATCGCATTGACGATGGCTTTTTCATCGACGATCTGGCCGATGGGCGCAAACCGCTTCGCCTTGATGATGCTCAGCACGGTGCGCGCCGCCTCGCGCGTGAGCTCTTCACGCAGCGCGTTGCCGGGGTTCACAAATGCGGTGCCCGGCACGTGCAGGCCCATGGCTTCAAGCAGCAACTGGTTGCTGTTGGCGGTGCCGTAGAAGGTGCAGGTGCCGGGGCTGTGATAGGACTTGAATTCGGAGTCAAGCAACGCATCGCGGCCAACCAGGCCCTGCGCGGCCTGCTCACGCACATGGGCTTTTTCCTTGTTGGGAATGCCCGACGTCATGGGGCCGGCCGGCACAAACACCGTGGGAAGGTGCCCAAAATGCAGCGCGCCTATCAAGAGGCCCGGCACGATCTTGTCGCATACGCCCAGCATCAGTGCAGCGTCGAACATGTCGTGCGACAACGCAACGGCCGTGCCCATGGCAATCACGTCGCGGCTGAAAAGGCTGAGCTCCATGCCGCTGGTGCCTTGCGTCACGCCATCGCACATCGCGGGTACGCCGCCCGCAACCTGCGCCGTGGCACCCAGCCTGCGCGCCTCGTCCTTGATGAAGGCCGGGTAGGCCTGGAGCGGGGTATGCGCCGACAACATGTCGTTGTAGGCAGTGACGATGCCAATGTTGGGCTTGCGCTCGGCCACCACCTTGAAGCGGTCGTCCAGCGGCATGCCGGCAAAGGCATGCGCCACATTGGCGCAACCCATGCGGTCCAGGCCGGGTTCGCGGCTGGCGGCAGCGCGCAGGTGTGCAAGGTAGGCGCTGCGCGTGGGAAGGCTGCGCTCTGCGATGCGGGCGGTGATTTTTGAAACTGCGGGGTGAAGGGCCATGTTGTAACTCCGGTCATGGTCAAAGTCACTGGGCATGTAACTTTATTACTGACTCTATGGTAACGGGTTACCGGCCTGTTTACCGCCGCATGGTTACTACGTGGTTACGAAACGCAGCCGCAAAAGCTGTTCTGCAAGGTTCTGAAACAACCCGTGGATGCGGCTTTACTGAAGGGTAATTTCCACACGCCGCGCTTCGGCGTCGCTGCCGCCACCCACCAGCTGCTCGGGCTTTTTCAGCACGATCTGGCGATCGGAAACACCGGCCTGCTTCAGTGCCTCGCGCACGGCAAGGGCGCGCTGCCGGGCAAGCGCTGCATTTTTCTGGGCGTCCCCTGTGGCATCGTGAAAACCGGTAATCACCAGCGTGCGGCCAGCTTTGGCGGCCTTGACCACTTCACCCAGGGCTGCACCCGCACCGTCCGCAAGGTCTGCATCGCCCGAGGCAAAATAAAACCGCACCGCGCCCTGCTCCACCTTCACGCTGGCGGCGTCGGCTGCGGCCTGCGAAGCCTGGCCAGCAATGTTCGCGGCATGGTCTACGGTGCTGGCTGGCTCGGCAGGCGTCGGCGCCACCTCTGGCACCGGCACGGGCAGGTATATTTGGGCAGGGGCAACAGCGGCGGAAGGCGCCCGGCCGAGCCGATGCATGCAAAGCCCCACCACCAGCGCGATTACGAAAGCCACGAGGCCGAGAACGACCGCCAACACCAAGCCTTGCTGGCCCTCATCGTCCTGAGAAAACATTGCCCCACTCCCGTCGCTAAATCGGTCACTCAATCCGTCACAAAAACTCAACGCATTGTAAAGTGCGGCTGTGGAAAATTCAGCCCAACAAGCCGCCAGCCCTGGCATCAGTGTTTCCCGCAACCCGGACCACATGCTCGAGACCGTCATCCGCGAATGGGGCGGACAAAGCGACCTCTGGATCTTTGCCTATGCCTCGCTCATCTGGCGCCCGGAGTTTGAGCATGCCGAGGAACGTTTTGCGACCATCCACGGCTACCACCGCGCGCTAAAGATGTGGAGCCGCCTGAACCGCGGCACGCCGGAATGCCCAGGCCTGGTGTTTGGCCTCCTGCACGGCGGCAGCTGCAAGGGCATGGTGTTTCGCATACCGCAGGCGCAGGTCGCCGGCGCCCTGCCCGCGCTGTGGAAACGTGAAATGCCCAACGGTGTCTATGACCCCAAGTGGCTGCGCTGCCAGACGGCACAGGGCGATGTGCGGGCGCTGGCCTTCACCTTGTCCAAGCGCAGCCCGAGCCATACCGGTGTGCTCAGCGCAGATGTTTACCGCCAGATCTTTTCCGACTCTTGCGGCCGTTATGGCACCACGCGCGAGTACGCACAGCTCACCTACGACAAACTCAAGACGCTGGGAATTCACGACCACGCACTGGGCAAGCTGCTGGAGCTGGCCAAATAGGCCGAACAGCCTCGGCTCCGGCCACCCCCGGCCTTGCCAGCCGGCGCCATGCGCCCTACAGTGAGCCCCTGAATCAACCACCAGGAGACCCGCATCATGAAATACCCCTTGGCACCGCTCGCCGCCCTTGCCACCGCCTTTGTGCTGGCGGCCTGCGCTTCGTCGATGAACGGCCCGCGCGCTGTGGCCCAGTTGCAAAGCACAACCGGCAATACCGCCAGCGGCACCGTCAGCTTTGTGCAGAGCGGCGACAAGGTACTGGTCTCAGGCGAGATACGCGGCCTCAAGCCCAATGCCGAGCACGGTTTTCATGTGCATGAAAAAGGTGACTGCTCCAGCGGTGACGGCATGAGCGCAGGCGGGCACTTCAACCCCACCGGCCAGCAACATGGCAACCATGCCGACATGGCCCACCACACCGGCGACCTGCCCAGCCTGAAAGCCGACGCCGGCGGCGTCGCAAAATTCAGCTTTGAATCAAAGACCCTCTCGGTCGGCAGCGGGGCGACCGACATCGTGGGCAAGGGGCTGATCGTTCACCGCGACCCCGACGACTACAAGACCCAGCCCACCGGTAACTCCGGGCCGCGTCTGGCCTGTGCAGTGATCGCGAAGGTCTGAGAGGCGCAGCCGCACATTCAACGCTGCCTGAACAATTCTTCAGCGCGGCGCAAATCGTCCAGCGTGTCGATGTCGGTGACTGTGCCTTCATCGGCCACGTCAACGAATGCTACAGAATTGATAGCTGCTTGCGCCCGTACCACGGGCGCCGCCCCTTGATTCCCCTTTAAACCCCGCAACGCATCGCGGCACGCGGCCGAAAACCCGACCGGGTGGCCGCGCGTGCCCCTGAACATCGGCACCACCACCGCGTGCTGCGCCAGAGCGTCGGCCACCGCCTGCAGCGTGGCGGCCTGCACCAGCGGCAAATCGCCCGGCAAAATCAGCCAGCCCGCAGCCTCTGGTGTGGCGCGCACGGCGGCCGCGATGCAGTCACCCATGCCCGGATGCCCGGCATCCTCCAGGTGCCAGGGCAAGCCGCTGGCGGCCACCGCGTCCAGTGTGTGCTGCAGCACCGGCTTGCCGGCCAGCAGCGCCTGCAGCTTGTGCGTGCCGCCACCCGATGCGGCAAAGCGCTCACCCCGGCCCGAGGCCAGCACCAGCACCGTGGGCTTGCTGCCCTGCATCACGTCAGCTTGAAGGGCAGCTCGCGCGGCGCCGGCTTGCCCGTGAGCTTCGCAATGGCATTGGCGAATGCCGGCGCCAAAGGCGGCAAGCCGGGCTCACCGAGACCCGTGGGCGCGTCGGCGCTGGGCACGATGAAGACGGCAACCGTCGGCATGTCGGTGATGCGCGGCACCGGGAAGTCACCGAAGTTGCTTTGCTCGACCACGCCATCCTTGAGCGTGATGGCCGCACCCGGCAGGCACATCGACAGCCCCATCAGCGCCGCGCCCTGCACCTGCGCCTCAATGCTGGTGGGGTTGATGGCGAGGTTGCAATGCACGCCCGCGGTGATGCCGTGCAGCACCGGGGTGTTGTCCTTGGCGGATGCCTCGACCACATAAGCCACCACGGTGTTGAAAGACTCATGCACCGCCACACCCCAGGCGCGCCCGGCGGGCAACGTGCGTTTGCCGTAGCCTGATTTGTCGACCGCCAGCTGCAGTGCGGCCGCGTGGCGCGGGTGCTTGCTGCCGAACTGCTTCATGCGATAGGCCACAGGGTCTTGCCCGCTGCCACGTGCAATCTCGTCGACAAGCGTTTCCATGACGTACGCCGTGTGGGTAGAGCCCACGCTGCGCCACCAGAGTACCGGCACATTGAGCTTGGGGTGGTGCACCGACAGCCGCATCGGAATATCGTAAGGCTCTTTCATGCCCTCAACCATGGTGCCGTCCACGCCGTCCTTGACCATAAAGGCTTCAAACGGCGTCCCGCCGACGATGGACTGGCCGACGATGACGTGGTCCCAACCCAGGATTTCGCCCTTGTCGTTAAAGCCGATCTCGGCGCGGTGCACATGCATGGGACGGTAGTAGCCGCCCTTGATGTCGTCCTCGCGGCTCCACAGCGTGCGCACCGCGGCCGTCAGCCCGGCGCCGCGTGCGGCCCTGGCGACATTGCAGGCTTCGACCACGTAGTCGCTGGTCGCAATCGCGCGCCGGCCAAAGCCGCCGCCGGCCATCTGCACATTCATCTTGACGTTTTGCGGCGCCACGCCCAGGGCCTTGGAAGCGGCCATCGTGTCCAGCCCGGGCATCTGCGTGCCCAGCCAGAGTTCGGCCTTGGCATCCGCGCCCTGCCCGCTCAGCTGCACGGTGCAGTTCAGCGGCTCCATGGGTGCATGGGCGAGGTAAGGAAAGACAAACTCGGCGCTGATTTTTTTCGGCGCCGACGCCAGCTTGCTGATGTCGTCCTTGTACTTGAGCGCACCGGTTTTCTGCGCCAGCGCGCGGTAGCTGGCAAGTTGCTTCACGCTGTCGACTTTCTCGACGCCGCTGGTGTCCCATTCGACCTTGAGCGCATCGCGGCCCTGCTTGGCAGCCCAGTAGCCTTCGGCCACCACCGCCACGCCCTCACCGCCGCGGTCCAGCGGCACGCGCAGCACGGCCTTCACGCCGGGGACGGCTTTGGCCGCGGTGTCGTCCAGCGACTTGAGCTTGCCGGCGAATACCGGCGGGTGCGCCACCACGGCCGTCAGCATGCCGGGCAGGCGCACGTCGATGCCGTAGCTTTGGTTGCCGGTGGACTTGGCCCGCGCATCGAGCCGGCCCGTGGGCTTGCCGATGATGCGGAACTGCTTCGGGTCCTTGAGCGTGACGGCCTCGGGCACGGGCTGCTTCATGGCAGCCTCTGAAAGCTCGCCATACGTCAGGCGCTTGCCGCCGGGGCCTATCACCACGCCTTGCTGGGTGCGCAGGCTGCCTGCGTCCACGCCCCACTGCGCGGCGGCGGCCGAGACCAGCATGGCGCGGGTGCGCGCGCCGAGCTCGCGGTACTGCGTGTAGGAGTTCTTGATCGAGCCGGAGCCGCCCGTGAGGTGCATGCCGAAAGCCGGGTCCACATACGCCGGGTCGGCATTGCCATGCTGGCTTTTGACCAAAGCCCAGTCAGCATCCAGCTCTTCCGCCAGGATCATCGGCAGGCCGGTCTGTACACCCTGCCCGAAGTCGAGCCGGTTGATGGTGACGGTCACCGTACCGTCCTTGTCGATGCGCACAAAGGCTGAGGGCTGCTGGGTCGGCTTGAGGCTGGACGCCGCCGGCGCACCCGCTGTGGCCATGGTTTGCGCTTGCGTCAGTATCGGAAAAGCGCCGAGGGCAAAGCCGCCGGCAGTCGCAACCTTGAGGAAGCTGCGGCGCGGCAGCTCAGCGTCTGCTATGGTTTTGGTAGCTGTTTGCGCTTTATGCATAAGGGCTTGAAGGCCTTTTGGCAGTTGAGAAGCGATATCAAAGGTGTCTGGGGAGTTGGAATACATGATGTTGTTCTCCTTCTTTAAGCCAATTAAGCCAGTGCCTGGGCGGCGTCTTTGATGGCAGCGCGAATGCGCACATAAGTGCCGCAGCGGCAGATGTTGCCGGCCATGGCGCCGTCGATGTCGGCGTCGCTGGGTTTGGCGTTGGACTTGAGCAAGGCGGTGGCGCTCATCACCTGGCCGCTCTGGCAATAGCCGCACTGCGCCACGTCATGTTTGACCCAGGCGTCTTGCACGGCTTTGCCGACGCGGTCGGTAGCAACCGCTTCGATGGTGGTGATCTTCTGGCCGGCAGCGGCCGAGATCGGGGTGATGCACGAACGTATGGCCGCGCCGTTGAGATGCACGGTGCACGCGCCGCAGAGCGCCGCGCCGCAGCCAAACTTCGTGCCGGTCATGCCCAGCGTGTCACGCAAGGCCCAGAGAATGGGGGTCGATTGATCGGCGTTGACGGATACGTCCTTGCCGTTGATGTTGAGGGTGGGCATCGTGGAACTCCTTGCGGTTTTTGTTAGTGGGAAATCAAAAGGGAGAAAAAAGGGAGGCTACTTGTCGAATTTATATTCGCTTAAATCAGGGTTTTATCCGTAAAAACTTGGGCATGCAGACATGAGGGGTATTGCCTTTCAGAGGCGTTTCAAAGGTTCAGGCCTTGATGGCGTCCCAGCACAGGGTAAAAGCCGCCTGGTGCACCGCCTCGTCGTCGGGCAGTACCTGGGTACGTATCAGGTTGGCGGTTTCCCGTACCGAGCCCACCAGGGTGGCCGTTAACAAGGGCAAGGGCACCGGCTTGAAAATCTCCTGCTTCTGACCCTCCTCGATCAATGCAAAGAAGCTCGCCGCCAGCCGGGTCGACAACTCGCGGTTGCCTTGCGTGAACCAGGGAGAGTTGTAGTACTGCTCCTGGAATACCACCTCGGCATAACGCTCCAGCCGGTGCCGCAGCAGGTTGCCCCAGAGGCGGCGCACCCGGCTGCGCAAGGGGGTGCCGGGAAGCACACCATCCATCAGGCGCTGCATGGTGGCGGTTTTGGCTTCTTCGTAGAGCTGGCTGATCAGCTCGTCCTTGGACGGGTAATAGACGTAAAGCGTGCTGGTGGCAATGCCGGCCGAACGGGCAATGTCGGCCATGGTGAGGCCGCTCAGGCCGGTCTGGGCCACCAGGTTGAAGGTGGCCTCGGCAATCGCGCGCTGCTTTTCGTCGTCTTTGGGCTTCATGTGAGCTTGTGAATATAAGCGAATATTAATTCGTTATCAAGCCCACCCTCTGCCGAGGTCTACGGCAGGCAAGGACATGGCCTCTGCGGGCACAATCAGAAGCATGAGCCAGCCCAACCCTTCCATTGCCGACCTGCGCAAAAGCTATGAGCGCGCCGAACTCAACGAAGACGCGTCCGAAGCCGACCCGCTCAAACAGTTCGACCAGTGGCTGAAAGAAGCCATCGCCGCCGAGGTGCCCGAGCCCAACGCCATGACACTGGCCACCGTGGCCAGCAACCTGCGCCCGTCCACCCGCATCGTGCTGGTCAAGGGCTATGACGAGCGCGGCATCACCTGGTTCACCAACTACGACAGCCGCAAAGGCCATGAGCTGGCCGGTAATCCGTATGCGGCGCTGCAGTTCCATTGGATAGAGCTAGAACGCGTGGTGCGCATCGAAGGCGTGGTTGAAAAGGTCTCTGCCGAAGAAAGCGACGCTTACTTCAACAGCCGCCCGCTCGATTCGCGCATAGGCGCCTGGGCCAGCCCGCAAAGCGAAGTCATTGCCGGGCGCAGCGTGCTGGTGGCCAACGCGGCCAAATACGGCGCCAAATTTTTGCTGCAGCCGCCACGCCCGCCGCACTGGGGCGGCTACCGCCTGAAGCCCGACAACTGGCAGTTCTGGCAAGGCCGCAAGAGCCGGCTGCATGACCGGCTGCGGTATACCTTGCAGGGTGACGCGCGGTGGTTGCGTGAGCGGCTTGCGCCTTAAAGTCTGGTTCTCAAGGCCTCGGATCGAAAGCCGGGACAAGCACCGTTGGAGTTGGTATGCAGGTTCATGGAAGTTGCCATTGCACAAGCGTTCGCTATCAAGCGGAAGTGGATCATGAGCAAACCACGATCTGCCATTGCACGGATTGCCAGAAGCTCACGGGTTCCGCCTACCGGGTCTCGGTGCCCGCCCATGAAGGCTCATTTCGCCTCACCCGGGGCAAGCCGACGATCTATGTGAAAGTTGGCGACAACGGCGCCCGGCGTGCGCAGGCGTTCTGCCCGAATTGCGGGTCACCGCTTTACACCTATGCAGCGGATGACCCAAGGATTTACGGCTTGAGGGTAGGCTGCATAGAAGAGCGTAAGGCACTGATTCCAAGAGCTCAAAAGTGGTGCCGTTCCGCACTGCGATGGACAGAAAGCCTTGCCGCGATACCGCGGGACCCCGGCGATTAAGCAGGGCGGCCCGTCTGCTTGCCGAGCCGCTCAATACGCTGCGCAGCCACCGCCTCCAATTGCTCGCGAGTGACCAACCCGGGCGCAATCTCTGCCAGCGGCACCAGCACAAAGGCTCGCTGCATGATCCGCGGATGTGGCACCGAGAGGTGTTCCGATTCGATGCGGGCACTGCCATACAGCAGCAAGTCCAGGTCCAGGGTACGCGGTGCATTGCGGTAGGGTCTTTCGCGGCCGGCTTGTTGCTCGATCTGTTGCAGGTGGCTCAACAAGGCGGGTGCGGTCAGTCCGGTTTGGAGTTCGACGACGGCGTTGAGGTAGTCGTTGCCGGCCGCAGGAGATCCTTCGCCCGCATCGGTGTCCAGTGGCGCTGTTTTGTAGAGACTGGAAGTCTGGCAGACCCGCGTGAGCGGCAACCGGCCTATGGCATCAATGGCCTGCCAAAGTGCCGCCGCGGCATCACCCAGGTTGGCGCCAAGGGCAACGTAGGCGCTAACCACTTGATCCTCAGGAATTTGACGCAGTATCCGATGAAGGCGAAGAAGCCTCGCCGCCTGCGCCTTCGGCGCTACCMGCCCCATCTGCACCACCACGATTGGCCGGCTTGCGGCGGCGGCGCCGTTTTTTGGCGGGGGCGGCGTCGCCCTGCTCGCCAGGTGCGTCTGCTACATCGGACGCAGGGCGTTCGGCCTGGCCCGTCTGACCGTGCTCAGCATCAACGCGCTTGACACGACCCCGCGGCGCCTGCGGCCTGTGCTGCTGCGCCTGGCGCGCCTCTTCAATCATGGCGTGGCGTTCGTCGTCGTAGGCGGTGCTGAATTTTTCCCACCACTCGGCGAGTTCCGTATCGATCTCGCCGGTCTGCGCAYGCAGGCGCAAAAAGTCGAAGCCGGCGCGAAAGCGCGGCTGGTCGAGCAGGGAATATGGTGCGCTGCCGGTGCGCTTTTCAAAGCGTGGCTGCATGGTCCAGATCTCGCGCATGTCGGTGCCCAGCTTGCCGCGGCCCGACACATCGCCGATCTTGGCGTTGAAGGCGTCGTCAATGGCATCCTGCAGTGCGGGCATGAGGTGCTCGCCACGCTTCTTGCGCCGTTCCCAGCCTTCACGCACGTCAGACCACAGCACGCACGACAGCAAAAAGCTGGGCGCCACCGGCTTGCCTTCGCCGACACGGCGGTCGGTGTCCTGCAAGGCGAGCTTCAGGAAAGCTTCATCCGCGTTTTCAACCACGACGTCGAGCAGCGGATAAATGCCGGTGCCTAGACCCAGGAACTTGAGCTGGGCGATGCTGGCCAGCGCATGGCCGGTCTGCAGCAGCTTGAGCATTTCATCAAAGAGGCGCGACTGTGGCACGTCAGCGAGCAGCCCCTTCATCTCGCGCAGCGGAGCGACGGTCTTGTCTTCAAACTTGAAGCCCAGCGCACTGAGCTTGGCGGCAAAACGCACGGCGCGGATGATGCGCACCGGGTCTTCGCGGTATCGCACGGCAGGGTTGCCGATCATGCGGATGATTTTTTTCTTCGCGTCCTTGATGCCGTTGTGATAGTCGACCACCACCTGGGTTTCGGGGTCGTAGTACATCGCGTTGATGGTGAAGTCACGCCGCGCGGCGTCCTGCTCGATCGGGCCCCAGACGTTGTCGCGCAGTACCCGGCCGGAAGCGTCGACCGCATGCTTCATGCCGGCAAGCTCGCTCTTGCTGGTGCGCTCGTTGCCGCCGACCTGCTCGGCCAGGCTGCTGTCGAGGTGTGCGCGAAAGGTCGAAACCTCGATGACTTCATGCTCGCGCCCGCGGCCGTAGATGACATGCACGATGCGAAAGCGCCTGCCGATGATGAAGGCGCGGCGAAACAGCGACTTGACCTGCTCGGGCGTGGCGTCGGTGGCGACGTCGAAATCCTTCGGGCGCAGGCCGACCAGCAAATCACGCACGGCACCGCCGACGATGTAGGCCTCGTAGCCGGCGTCCTTGAGGGTGCGCACCACGTCCATGGCACGGTCATCCACCAGGTCGACATCAATGCCGTGTTCCTTGACGGTGACATCCTGGCGCTGGCCGAAAGGTGATTTTTTGACCCGCTTGGCGCCGGGCTCCGTGCTGTCTGATTTGCCAAACAGCTTGTCGATAAATTTTTTGATCATGGATAACTAGATAAACAGGTCAAGTATGCGCCATCCGCGCTCTGCCGCCAGCGCCCGCAGGCGCTCGTCCGGGTTGGTGGCGACGGGGTGGGTAGCCTTTTCCAGCAAGGCAATATCGTTCAGGGAGTCGGTGTAGAACGTGGTTTCCACGTCGTCCCAGCCGAGGTTTCGGGCCGCCAGCCATTGTTCCATGCGGGTGACTTTGCCTTCGCGCGCCGAGGGCGTGCCGCTGATCTCACCGGTCACCCAGCCATCGGTATCGCGCTCCAGCTCGACCGCAATCAGCTCTTTCACCCCGAAAGCGTCGGCAATGGGCCGGGTCACGAACTCATTGGTGGCGGTAACGATGACCAGCTCATCGCCCGCAGCACGGTGGCCGTCGACCAGCGCCAGCGCCTGCTTTGTAATGGCTTTTTGCACCACATCCCGCATGAAGCGGGCATGGGCAGCGCCTGAATTGATAGCACCCTGTTTGCGGATAGCTTCGGTGGCAAAACGCACGTATTCGTGGATGTCGAGCGTGCCGGCACGGTAGTGCTCGAAAAATTCGTTGTTACGGCGCTTGAACTCGGTGCTGTCGCACCAGCCCAGCGCGATGGTGAACTCGCCCCATTCGTAGTCGGAATCGATGGGGATCAGCGTGTGATCCAGGTCAAATAAAGCAATCTTGCGGGAAGCAGTCATTTCGCAGTCACAGTCACTTATTCGCTCTCCAGCATCGACTTGATCAGGGGAATCGTGATGGCGCGTTTGGTTTGCAGGGCGTAGCCGTCGAGCTGGTCCAGCAACTRCATCAGGCTGCCGAGGTCGCGGGAAAAGCGGGTCAGCATGAAGTCCATGGCCTCGTCGCTCAGGAACACGCCGCGTGCATCGGCCTCGCGCCGCAGCACGGCACGCCGCTCGGGTTCAGTCAGGGCCTGCAGGGCAAACACATGGCCCCAACCCAGCCGGGTGCGCAGGTCTTCGCGCAGCGCCAGGTCGGCTGGCGGCATCTGGCCTGCCGCCAGCACCCAGCGCGGACGCCCGTCGGGTGCGCTCAGTGCATTGACAAACCAGTTGAAGGCTGYCTGCTGCTGCACCGCGGTATAGAGGTGGCAATCGTCCAAAATGACTGCCGCCCATGATTCGTTGAATTCAGGTGGCTCCAGCATGGAGGCATCCATCCAGCCGCTGGAGGCGCCCTGCTCGCGCAGCGCCTCACGCACGGCTTTGAGCAGATGCGTCTTGCCGCTGGCCGTTTCACCCCACAGGTAGGTCGGCACCGGCGAGCGCAGGGTGTTGCCGGCCCACAGCTCCAGGTGTTTCAGCGCAGCCTCGTTCGGCCCGCCAAAGAAGTTGGCAAACGACGGAGCTGAGGCCAGCCCGATGTCCAGCGCAATCTGTTTCATTGCCCGGCAGCGTCAGCGGCCTTGTAAAGGCGGCTGCCCATATAGCTGGCCTTCAACCGGCGAATACCCACCAGCAACACGGCGCTGGCGGGCAGCGCAATCAGCACCCCCACAAAGCCCAGTACTTGCCCAAAAGCGAGCAAGGCGAAAATCACCACCAGCGGGTGCAGGCCGATGCGCTCGCCAACCAGGCGCGGCGTGAGGTACAGGCTTTCAATCAGCTGGCCCACGCCGTACACGGTAGCCACCATCACAAAAGCCTTCAGCGAGGCGAACTCCAGCACGCCGGCCAGGATGGCCAGGATCAGCCCCAGACCAAAACCGAGATAGGGAATGAACATGGCCAGACCGGTGAACACCCCGATGGGGACCGCCAGGTCCAGCCCGAACAAGGCCAGGCCGACAGCGTAAAACACGGCCATGACCAGYATGACCAGCAACTGGCCGCGCAGGTATTGCCCCAGGACCGAATCGGCCTCGTCGGTAAAGCTGTCAAAACCCGCGCGCAGGTGGGGTGGAACCAGCTCCAGGACACGGGCTACAAATTTATCCCAATCCATCAAAAGGTAAAACAGCGCCACCGGGATCAGCATCGCATTGCCGATCAGGGCCAGCGCCACGCTGCCGCCCAGCTTGAGTGAGGACATCAGCGAACCGAAGAGGTCTTCGAAATTGGCATTGAGGTACTTCACCACAAACGCCTTGATGCTGCCCACGTCCAGTGCGACATGGATGCCGAACTGTGCCAGCCAGGGCGCCAGCTGGCTGTTGAGCCTGTCGGCCAGCAGCGGAACCTGTTCGCGCAGGATGGGCAGCTCCTTGGCCATGATGGGCACGATGAGCAGGAACAGGCCGAGGAGGACCACGACGAACAGGAACTCCACAGCGATGACCGCCACCACGCGCGGCAACCGGCCCTTGCCGGCGTGGTCAAGTTTGTTCACCAGGGGCGTCAGTGCATAGGCCAGCACGGCGGCTATCACAAAGGGAGCCAGCACCGGCCCTAGCAGCCACAGCACCAGGATGACCAGTGAAGCGATCAGGATCCAGGCGGCGGCGCGTTTTTGGGCGGGTGTGAATTGCATAAAGCCTTGGGGTTGAGCTTGCCGGAAGGAACGCTGGAAAAGTCCCTGGAAAGGCCCGAAAGGCGCCTGATGGGCAGCCTTTAGAATCTCAGGCTGAATTCTATCGGGCTTGCAGGCCGCTTCCGGCTGCAAATCCGCCCTCCGACCGCCTGCCCTCCCACCTGCATCAAAGCCGACACATGACCACCTCCTCCACTTCCCCCCTGAGCTACAAAGACGCAGGCGTCGACATCGACGCGGGTGACGCGCTGGTCGAACGCATCAAGCCGCTGGCCAAAAAAACCATGCGGGAAGGCGTTTTGGCCGGTATTGGGGGTTTTGGTGCGTTGTTTGAGGTGCCCAAGCGCTACAAGGAGCCCGTACTGGTCAGCGGCACCGACGGCGTGGGCACCAAGCTCAAGCTGGCGTTTGAATGGCAAATGCACGACACCGTGGGTATCGACCTGGTGGCCATGAGTGTCAATGACGTGCTGGTCCAGGGCGCCGAGCCGCTGTTTTTCCTCGACTACTTTGCCTGCGGCAAGCTCGACGTGGACACGGCTGCTGCCGTGGTCGGAGGCATTGCCAAAGGCTGCGAGCTGAGCGGCTGCGCCCTGATCGGCGGCGAAACCGCTGAAATGCCCGGCATGTACCCCGCCGGCGAATACGACCTGGCCGGCTTTGCCGTCGGCGCGGTTGAAAAATCCAAAATCCTGACCGGCAGGGACGTGAAACCCGGCGACGTAGTCCTGGGCCTGGCCAGCAGCGGCGTGCATTC
>NZ_JBFUBD010000054.1:0-15733 GCF_056405935.1 Polaromonas sp. P1_E3 | reverse complement strand
TTCCACGCCCTGCCCGCCAAAACACAGCAGCGCCACGTCGTCGCCCTGGCGAGCCGCCTGCTCAATCATGAAGGCAGCGTGGCCCTTGGCCAGCGCCAGGCGGCCTCGCCGGCGCATGGAGCCCGAGGTGTCCAGCACGATGCAATGCAGCCGGCCGGCGCGCAGCGCGACGGGCTGGTGGCGCAAATGCTCGCGCTGCAGTGGCGCAGGCCCTTTGGCCACCAGGGTGGGCAGCCAGGCAATGGCAGCACTGCGCAGCAGTGCGCTTTGCGCTGCAGTGCTTGTTAAAGGAGTCTGGGGTGGAGGCCACCTCCAGCTGCCTGGCCCGTTGCGCGGGCGGCGGCTGGGGTGGCCTAGGCTTTTTTTGGCGGCCACCCGGCCATTTTCCGGACCCTGGTTGTGCCCTCGGGTTGGGCGGGCAAGGCGCCCCAGTCGCCTTGGGGTGCGGATGCGGCAGCAGCTTGGTCGTTTTGCGGAAGCGGGTCTTGTTGTGGTTGCTGCGGTGCGTCGTGGGTGCCGGATGCAGGTGCCACACTGCCTTCGGGCCGGCGGTGCGCCAGCGCGAGTTCGGCCACAGCGTCTACATCGGCCACAGACACTTCGCCACGCCCTTCCAGCGCGGCCAGCGCCCGTGCGGCACGCAGCATGACCAAATCGGCCCGCATGCCGTCCACACCGGCGGCAATTGCGCAGGCCGCCGCGTGGTGCAGCACTTCGTCGGGCCAGGTCAGGCGCGCAAGCATGGTGCGTGCAGCCACGAGCGCCGCGCTCAGGGAACGCTGTTTTTCTGCGTGCTGCTCACCGAGTACGGCCGGGTTTTCATCAAAACCCAGGCGCGCGCGCAGGATGGCGGTGCGCTGTGCGGCATCCACCGGGTTGGCCAGCGCCACCGAAAGGCCAAAGCGGTCCAGCAGCTGCGGGCGCAGCTCACCCTCCTCCGGGTTCATCGTGCCGACCAGTACAAAGCGCGCAGCGTGCTGCTGCGAAATGCCATCGCGCTCCACCGTATTCACGCCGCTGGCCGCCACATCCAGCAAGGCATCGACCAGGGCGTCGGGCAGCAGGTTGACTTCATCCACATAGAGCACACCGTTATGGGCACGTGCCAACAGGCCGGGCGCCAGGCGCACCTGGCCGTCGCGCAGCACGTCTTCCACATTCAGCGTGCCCACCAATTGCTCCAGGCTGGCCGCCAGCGGCAAGGTGACAAAGGGCGCACCGGGCAGCAGCGCGGCCAGCGCGCGCGCCGCGGTGGACTTGGCCGTGCCACGCGGGCCGCTGATCAGCACGCCGCCGATGCCGGGATCAATGGCGGCCAGCTGCAGCGCACGCTGCAACTGCGGTTGGCCCACCAGCGCGGTGAAGGGGAAAGCCGYGCGGGCAGCGGGCTCCATAGCAGGATTCGGTTCGGAAGTGTTCATACCAAAGGTCCTTCTCCGTGTTCTTCAAGCCGGCGCTCCAGCGCCAGCAAATGGTCTTCAATGCGTTGGCGGTGCCCACCCGGGGCCTCCCACAATCCGCGCTGCATGGCTTCGAGCAGGCGCTCGCCAATGCTGCGCAGCGCCCCAGGGTTGTGCTGCTGCAAAAACGCGCGGTTGGTATCGTCGTGCAAATAGGCTTCGGCCACCAGCGCGTACTGGTGGTCGCCCACCACGCCGGTGGTGGCGTCAAACGCAAACAAATAGTCCACCGTGGCTGCCATCTCAAAAGCGCCCTTGTAACCATGGCGGCGCACACCTTCCAGCCACTTGGGGTTGACGGCGCGCGAACGCACCACGCGCGCCACCTCTTCCCCCAGCGTGCGAATGCGCGGGGCGCCGGGCACGCTGAAGTCACCATGGTAGAGCGCCGCCGCCTCGCCRGTCAGAGCTTCGACGGCCACCGCCATACCGCCCTGGAACTGGTAGTAGTCGTCCGAATCAAGCACATCGTGCTCGCGGTTGTCCTGGTTGTGCAGCACCGCGTCCAGCCCCGCCAGGCGCTGCTCAAAGCTGCCGCGCGCGGCCGCACCATGCTCGCCCTGGCCGTAGGCAAAGGCCCCGGCGCGCAGATAGGCCTGAGCCAGATCGGCACCGTCGTTCCAGCGGCCGCTGGCCATCACCTCTTGCAGCCCCGCGCCGTAGCCGCCGGGGCGCGGACCAAACACGCGCCAGGTGGCTTCGCGTTGCGCGTCTTCCGCACTTAATCCTTTGGCCTCTGCCTCGGCCGCTTCGCGCCGCACCCGCGCGCGGATGGGGTTCACATCGTCGGGTTCATCCTCTTCGCTGATCGCGGCCACCGCCCGCACGGCGGTGTCGAACAGGTCAATCACATTGGGGAAGGCGTCGCGGAAGAAACCCGACACTCGCAGGGTCACATCCACGCGCGGCCGATTTCTGATGGCCATGGGCAGCACTTCAATGTCCACCACCCGGCTGCTGCCGTCGGTCCACTTGGGCCGCACGCCCAGCAGTGCAAAGGCCTGGGCAATGTCTTCGCCGCCGGTGCGCATGGTGCTGGTTCCCCAGACCGAAAGGCCCAGGCAGCGCAGCATTTCACCGTGGTCTTGCAAGTGGCGCTCGATCACGCGCTCAGCCGCAGCGGCACCCATGGCGTAAGCGGTCTGCGTAGGCACGGCGCGCGTGTCCACCGAATAGAAGTTGCGGCCTGTGGGCAGCACATCAGGGCGGCCACGCGACGGCGCGCCGCTCGGACCAGCGGGCACAAATTTGCCCGACAAACCCCGCAGGCACTGCGCAATCTCCTGCGGGCCGCAGGCATCGAGGCGCGGGCGCAGCACCTGACGCATGCGCTGCAGCACCGGTGCGGTGTGYGGCCAGGCTACGGCATTCCAGGGTTCATCAGCCACCACATGGTCGGCCACCAATTGCCGGGCCAGCAACTCCAGCCGTTCGCGTGTGTGGCCGGCGTGGCGCCAGGCTTCAGTACTCAGTTGCTGCAGTACGGCAGGACATGGACCACCCCAAGGCGCAGCCCATTCAGGGCTCAACGCATTGAAGCCTTCTACGCAGTCCAGTTTCAAGTCCTGAGCCAATGCCACCAGCAAGCTGCGCTGACCGGCGGCTGCGCCACCGGGGAAACGTGCCAGCGCCACCAGCGTGTCGACTTGCTGCCGGCCCTGTGGTGACGTGCCCAGGATGTGCAGCCCATCGCGGATTTGGGATTCCTTGATCTCGCAGAGGTAGGCGTCCAGCCGCAGCAGCAGCGCTTCACGGCCCGCGTCATCGGCGGGTTTGGCAAAGCCCAGGTCGGTGTGCAGGTTCTCAGTCAGCACACGCTCCAGAATGTCGCCGCGCAGGCGTTGCGCGCGGCGTGGGTCCAGCGACAGGGCCTCGTAGTACTCGTCCATCTGGCGCTCGAGTTTTTGCAGCGGGCCGTAGGTTTCTGCGCGGGTCAGGGCCGGCATCAGGTGGTCGATGATGACGGCCTGCGTGCGGCGCTTGGCCTGACTGCCTTCGCCGGGGTCGTTGACGATGAAGGGATACAGGTGCGGCAAGGGGCCCAGGATGGCATCGGGCCAGCAGTTGGCACCCAGCGCCACGCTTTTGCCGGGCAGCCATTCAAGGTTGCCATGCTTGCCCACGTGCACCACGGCATCCACTGCAAAACTGCGGCGCAACCAGAAGTAGAACGCCAGATAGTTGTGCGTGGGCACCAGGTCGGCATCGTGATACGTGGCCACCAGGTCCAGGTCGCGCCCTCGCGCGGGCTGGATGCCGACAAACACATTCCCCAGGCGCAGGCCGGAGACCATGAAGCGGCCACTGCGCACCATGGGGTCCTGTTCTGGGGAGCCCCACAGCGCGTTCACTGCGTCGCGGCTGGCAAGGTCCAGTTGGTTGAAGTCCTGCAGGTAATCGGCCATGGCAAGGCTCTGGCCTGCCGGCCGGATGTCGTTGGCGTCCAGGTTGTTGGTCACGCCGGCCACCAGCGCGGCAATCAGCGCGTCACCACCCTCGGGCAAGGCACCTGTGACATAACCTGCGTCCTGCATGGCGCGCAGCAGGGCCACCGTGGAGGCCGGCGTGTCCAGGCCGACACCATTGGCCAGGCGCGCATCGTCGTTCGGGTAGTTGGCAAGGATCAGCGAGACGCGTTTGTCGGCATTGGGCCTGTCACGCAGCACGCACCAGCGGCGCGCCAGCTCGGCGACAAAGGCCATGCGCTCGGGTTCTGGTTGGTAGCGCACCACGTCCACCTCGGTGCGTTCATCGCGCCAGGCCAGGCCCTTGAAGCTGATGGCGCGCGTGCCGATGCGTCCGTCCACCTCGGGCAGCACCACCTGCATGGCCAGATCGCGTGGTGCCAAGCCATGCGGGTCAGCCGCCCACTGCTCTTGCGCACAGCCTGCGGTGATCAGCTGCAACACGGGCGCGTCGCCGGCCAGCGGCTCCATCTGTGCGCCGTCCACGCTGTCCACATCGTCGCCATCGAGTGCGGTGATCGCAAAGCTCGTGGCGTTCAGCACCACGCCCACACCGTGCTGTACGGCCAGCGATTGCAAAAGCGCGAGGCTGGCAGGGTTCTTCAGCGAGTCCACGGCCACAGCCACAGTATTGAGACCCACCGCGTTGAGTGCGGCCAGCATGGCATCAAACACCGCCGTGTTGCCGGCCTGCACATGGGCGCGGTAGAACACCAGCAGCGCCGCAGGGGCTCCGTCACGCCACGCCTGCGGCACAGGCGACTGGTAGACCATGGCCGGTGGCAACGCTGCAGGCGGCGTAGGCCGTGCGCCCAGGCCAAACGCGGAATGGCCTATCAATTCAAAAAAGTTGCGGGCGTTGTCACGGCCACCTTCGCGCAGGCAACGCCAGAGCTGGCGGCAATCTTCATGCGGGGCGGTGCTGCGCAGCAGCAGCTGCAGGTCTTCACTGGCATCACCCGAGAACAGCGCCAGCCACTGGCCGCGCGCACGGGCCAGCTCCCGCACACGCTCCACCACATAGGCCCAATCGCTGGCCGCGCCCAGGTGGTCGATCACCACCACGCGCGCATGCTGCAGCACATCGTCCACATACATATCCGCCGACGCGGGCTGGCGCAGCCACATCAGGTTCGCCAGGCGGACCGTGGGAAAGCCTTCGGGCAACGCCCCCGCTGCATCGGCCAGCAGCGACAGCGTCGTGTCCGCCGCGCTGAGCACCACGATGTCACCCGGCGTTTGCTCCACGCGCACCACACCCTGGCCACCGTCTTCAACGTGGCCGCCGGGGCGGGTGGAGAGCAAATGCATGTTTTATTTCACAAGGTAAGGTTGAACAGCCCATCCTGGCGCAGGTCGATGGGGCGCTCTGCGCAGCGGCATAAAGGAGGAGCCCGCAGGGCGGAGGACAGCCGCGGAGCGGAGTGCCCCGTCGGCCTGTGCCCGCCACAAAACTAAAGCTTCAGCGTGCATTTGGATTCAAGCCGCGACGGGTGCCGCCAACGCCGCACTCAACTCAGCCTGCAACACAGCCGCATTGAGCTCGGAACCAATCAGCACCAGGCGCGACTGGCGCACTTCATCCGCACGCCAGGGGCGATCGAAGTAGCTGTCAAAGCGCGTACCGACGCCCTGCACCACCAGGCGCATGGCCACACCGGGCAAGGCCACAAAACCCTTGGCGCGGTAAATCTCGTGGCGGCCCACCACATCGCGCAGCGCGGCCAGCAATGCTTCGCGGCCGGTCACGTCCAGCGCCACCTGCACCGAGTCAAACGCATCATGGTCGTGGTCTTCTTCCTCGTCGTGATGCGTCTTGCGCTGGTCGATCTGGTCTTCCACTGCGCGCTCCAGGCCCAGCAACACGCCAATATCGATGCGGCCATGCTGCGCATGCACCAGCTTCACACCGGGCAAGGTTTCGGCGCGGATGGCGGCTTCCACACCCACCAATTCTTCGGCCGTCAACCCATCCGTCTTGTGCACGATCACCAGATCGGCCGTGGCGAGCTGGTCTTCAAACAACTCGTGCAGTGGCGAGTCGTGGTCCAGGTTGTCGTCGGCGCGGCGCTGGGCGTCCACGGCCACCGGGTCGTCAGCAAAGTCTCCCGCGGCCACCGCAGGCGCGTCCACCACGGTCACCACCGCATCCACCGTGAAGGTATTGCGCAGCGCGGGCCACTGGAAGGCCTGTACCAGCGGCTTGGGCAGGGCCAGGCCCGAGGTCTCGATGATCAGGTGGTCGATCTGGTCGCGGCGAGCGGCCAGCTTTTCCATGACCGGTGCAAATTCTTCCTGCACGGTACAGCACAGGCAGCCGTTGGCCAACTCATAGAGCTGTCCGTTTTCTTCACCGTTCTCGTCGCAGCCTATGCCGCAGCCGCGCAGCAGTTCGCCGTCGATGCCGAGTTCGCCAAACTCATTGACGATGACTGCGATGCGACGGCCCTGCGCGTTGGCCAGCAGGTGGCGCAAGAGCGTGGTCTTGCCGCTGCCCAGGAAACCGGTGACGATGGTGGCGGGGATTTTTCGGGTTTGCATAAGAGTCTCTCGGGTAAAGAAAATTAACGGGGCGCGTCACGGGGAGGCAGGGCCTTGAGGCACTCCACCAACATTTGGGCGGCCTCGCCCAGGCGAGGGCCAGGGCGTGACAACAGGTCCATGCGTTCGGTATCCAGCAGGCACAGCTGCTGCTGGCGCACTGCCGGCAATGCACTCCAGCCGGGGCGGTCTGACACGTTGGCCAGCGTGGCGCGCGGGCCAATGATGATGTCGGGCGGGCGGCGCAGCAGCAGCTCGGGATTGATCCTGGGAAACAGGCCCAGCTCGCCGCTCACCACATTGACCAGGCCCAGCCTGGCCACGGTCTCGCCAATAAAACTCTTTTCGCTGGCCGCGGATGAACCTGCCCCCACTTCCACATACACGCTGCGCCCGCGCAATGCGGCGGGCATGCGGCCCGCGGCGGTATCGAGTTCGGTGTCGATACGGGCTATCAGTTCGGTGGCGCGGGCCGGTTCGYCCAAGGTGTCGCCCAACTTCACCAGCATGCGTTTCAAGTCTCCATGGGTACGAGCATCCAGCATCATCACCGGCACGCCCAGCGCCTGCAGGCGTTCGCCCGCGCGGCTGCGCGGACCCAGCAAGACCAGATTGGGACGCAGCGTCACGATGCGCTCGACCTGCGCATCTTCCAGCCCTCCCACCTTGGGCAGCGCCAGTACCGAAACGGGCCAGGTGGAGTGGCGATCAGTGCCCACCAGCTGCGCGCAGCGGCCCAGCGCACACACAGCCTCGGTCAGCGAGGGCGCGAGCGTGACGATGCGCGACACCGGCTGTGTGCCCTGAGCCATCGCGAAGCTGGAGAGCAGCCCGAGAACTGCCAGCAACGAGACCGTGGGCAGCAGGCGCAATGCCAAACGTGCGGCAAAACGTGAGCGGAATTCCTCTTCACCAGCCGGGGCCGCGGAACCGGCTTTGCCGGGCCGCAGGCGCAGCGCCCGCTCGGGGGGCAGCGCATTACACGGAGCCGGAGGCGAAGTGAAAAGCGTGGGGGCCATATCTCTAGTCTTCAATGCCACGTTGTGCGGGCACGCCCGCCTTAAAGTGATGCTTGACCAAAGTCATCTCCGTCACCGTATCCGCCAGGTCTACCAGCTCACCCGGTGCGTTGCGGCCCGTCAGCACCACGTGCACATGCGGTGGGCGTTCGCGCAGGCAGGTCAGGATGGTCTCCAGCGGAATCCAGCCGTAGCGCAGCGGGTACATGATTTCGTCCAGCACCACCATGAAGTGCTCGCCGGCGCGGATGGTGGCCTCAGCTTTGGCCCAGCCGTCGAGCGCCAGTTGCGCAGAGTGCTCCAGGTCGCGGCTCTTCCAGCTGAAGCCGTCGCCCAGGCCTTCGATGGGAATGCCCAGTTGCTCAAACAAGCGGTGCTCACCAAAGCGGGCGGTGGGCACTTTCATGAACTGGTAGACCTTGACGGCCTTGCCCCGGCCGTGGGCACGCAGGGCCAGACCAAAGGCCGCCGTGCTCTTACCTTTGCCGTGGCCGGTGTTGATCATGATCAGGCCGCGGCGCTCGGCCGTGGGAACGACACGTTCGTAATCGACGGGTGGGGTTTCAATTTGCATGGGGGCTCTCTTTGCGGGATGGTTCACTTTAGGCAGCGCAATCCACTGCCCTTGCAAGGGATGAACGGCAAGGCGTCCGTCAAATACGTCTTCCAGTGCGCGGTGGGTGGCCAGATCGGCGCAGGCGCCTTGGTGGGTGATGCGGCCTTCAGCCATCACGACCATGGTGTCGGCTTGCAATGCCATGGTGATCTCATGCAGAACGCTGACCACGGTTTTTCCTTCGGCCACCAGCGCACGTACCACGTCCAGCCAATCGGCCTGGTGCGGCGGATCGAGGTTGGCCAGCGGCTCGTCCATCAGCAGCACCTGGGCCTGCACTGCCAGCGCACGCGCCAGCAACACGCGCTGTCGCTCGCCGCCCGACAGTTGCCCCAAGGCGCGCTCGCGCCAGTCCCAGGCACGGGTGGCGCGCAGGGCCTGCTCCACGGCCGCACGGTCGGCGGGACTGGGCGGAGCCAGCCAGGCTTGATGCGGCAGGCGGCCCAGCATGGCGACGTCCCACACCGTCAGGTCGTCGGCCGAGGTTTCGTTCTGGCCCAGCCAGGCCAGCTGGCGGGCGCGCTCGCGGTGCGGCAGGTTTTGCAGGGGCCGGCCCAATAGCGAGACGCTGCCACTGTGCGGCAGCACACCAGCCAAGGCCCTGAGCAAAGTGGACTTGCCTGCGCCGTTGGGGCCGACGATGCTGGTCCACCGACCCGCAGCAATGTCCAGGCTGATGCCGTGCAGCACTGCTTGTTTTTGCAAACCATTTCCGAGACTGGCCCTTATGGAATTTGCGCCAATAGCTATTGAATTCATAGCATTGCTCATGCCGCGCGCCCTCCACCCAGGTTGCTGCTGCGGTGCATCAACCACAGCAGGTAGCCGCCGCCCAGCACCGCGGTGAGCATGCCCACGGGCAGCTCCTGCGGGGCAATCAACCAGCGCGCCAGCGTGTCGGCCGCCATCAGCAGCACGCCGCCCATGAGACTGGAGAGCAGCATCAGGTGGGCGTGCGTGGTCTTCACCACAGAGCGCACCAAGTGCGGCGCAGCCAGGCCCACAAAGGCGATCAGCCCGGTTTGGGCCACCGCGGTGCCGGTGGCCAGCGCCAGCACCGCCACCAGCGCCGCACGCATGGGCGCCACCGGCAGGCCCAGGCTGATGGCGGTGGCGTCGCCCAGGCTCAGGCCGTCGAGCACACGGGCCAGCAGCCAGGCGGCCAGCACGCACACGCCCCACACGCTGGCCATGAGCACGCAGGATGTCCAGCCGACAAAGGCGGTCGAGCCCAGCATGAAAGCCTGCATGGCCTGCAGCGACTCGGGCGAAAACAGCAGCACCAGGTGCGTCATGGCACCCAGCACCACGCCTACCACCACACCGGCCAGCAAGAGGCGCAGCGTGTGGCCCACACCGCGCGACAGCACCAGCGTGAGCATCACCGCAAACACAGCGCCCAGAAACGCTGCACCGGTCAATCCCAGGCGCACCCACAGGCTGCTCGAGAACACACTGACGGCCATGCCGCCACTCATCATGCTGCCGCCCAACATGCCGGCACCACCGCCCAGCGCAGCCAACGCGAGCGCAACGCCCAGAGAGGCCCCCGAGGCACTGCCCAGCAAGTACGGGTCGGCCAGGGGGTTGCGAAACAGGCCTTGGGCCACCGCGCCGGCCAGGCCCAGCAAGGCGCCGGCGGCCCAGGCGCCCAGCGTGCGCGGGAGGCGGATCTGCCAGATGATTTGCTGCGCCATCGCGGTTTGTGCCGGGTCTTGCGCGGGGTTGAGCAGCGGACGAATCAGGTTCTCCAGTCCGGCGCTGCCTACGCAGATGCCCAGTGCCACGAGCGTCAACGCGCCGAGCACACCCGCCCACACCAGCCAGAAAACGCGGGCTTGCATCATGGCTTGGTTCCCGGGGCGGGCGCATTTTTCAGCAGACATTGGGCCATCAGGCGCGCACCTTCAGCCATGCGCGGGCCGGGGCGTACCAGCATGTCGGCTTCATCCGGCGGAAAAATGCAGACCCGCTGCTCACGCAGCGCACGCATGCTTTGCCAGCCCGGCCGTGCTGTGAGGCCATCAGCGCTGCGCTGGCCGATCATGATGAGGTCAGGATCGGCGCGAACGATGTATTCGGGGTTGAGTTTGGGGAACGGGCCGAGCTTGGCCGGCACGATGTTTTTGGCACCCAGGCGTGTGAGCGTTTCGCCAATAAAGGACGACTCGCCCGCCGCATACGGGCCCTGGTTGACTTCAAAGTAGACCTTCACATTGCGCACGCTGGCGGGCAGCGACTGGGCGGCGGCAGAAACGCCCGCATCAATGGCACGCCAGATGCGCGCAGCATCGGGCACTTCGAGCAGCTGGCCCAGTTTGAGCATCACGCGCTGCACGTCGGCGTGGCGCTTGGGCTCCAGGGCCACTACCTTGATGCCGAGCGCCTGCAGCCGTTCTCCCGCGCGGGATGAGGTGGCCATCAACACCACATCGGGCTTGAGCGCGACGATCATTTCGATATTGGGGTCCAGCCCGCCCCCCACCTGAGGCAGCTTTTGCACGCTGGCCGGAAAGTTGGAATAACGGTCTACCCCCACCAGTCGCTGGCACTGGCCCAGCTCGCATACGGTTTCGGTCAACGACGGCAGCAGGCTCACAATGCGCTGCGGTGCGGCCCGCAGCGTGACGGTGACGCCGCGGTCGTCGGTGACCTGCAGGGCACGAGCGACTCCCGCCAAACAAAAGGTAAAGGCAAACGCAAAAACGAGCCTCACCAAGACGCGGGGTAGCAGAGCGTTTTGCGCAGGTAAAGGAGGAGCCCGCAAAGCGGGCGGGGGACACGGAGCAAAACGCTCTGCCACCCCGCGTCTGTGCAACGGAAAGAGTCTATGAAAGCGACGGATGTCCATCTTCACGCCGCATCCTTCAAAGTCAGCGGCAAGCCGGCCGCCATCAGCGTCACGCGCTGGCAAGCAGCCGCCACATCCTGGTTCAGTTTGCCCAAGGCATCCACAAAGGCCCGCACCTCGCGCCCCATGGGAATCACGCCCAGGCCAATCTCGTTGCCCACCAACACCACAGGACCAGGGGCCTGGGTAATTGCTATCAAAAGAGAAGCTGCTGGCGCACTGCCCATGAGGTCTACAGGCTTGTTCGGTTCCAAATCTACGGGCATCAGCCGGTTAGTCAGCCACAGCGTAAGACAGTCCACCACCACCAAGGTGTTGGGTTGGCTGTGTTTTTGAATCGTCTCCGCCAGCGCCACCGGCTCTTCCACCGTGGCCATCCCGGGCACGCGTGCGGCGCGGTCCGTCTGGTGGCGGGAGATGCGCTGGCGCATCTCATCGTCCCAAGGCTGAGCGGTGGCGATCAGCACGGCCTCGTGCTGCGGCGACTGCGCCAGCCACTGCTGCGCCAGCAACTCGGCACGGCGCGACTTGCCGCTTTTCTGTCCACCCAGGATCAGCTCGCTTTTCGCAATTGTCATGGTGCTCATGCGTGAAGAGCTCCTGCGTGGTCCGCATCCATCCACTGCACAATGATCTGGTGCATTTTCTGCACGCCATCAGTCAGCGCGGCGGGGCCGGGCTGCAGAATGTCGGGTGACTTGATTTCAAATAACTGCTTGTGGCGAACCGCATTCACCGCGCCCCAGCCTTCCCGGGCCACCACGTTCTCAGGCCGGAATTTTTTGCCGCACCAGGAGCCCAGAATGATGTCCGGGTTGCGGCGGACGATCTCGGCCCCGTCGGCAATGATGCGGTCCTTGCCCAGGGACTCTTGCGCAAGTTCGGGAAAGCAATCGTCGCCGCCGGCGATGCCGATCAGCTCCGACACCCAGCGGATCGCGCTGATGTGCGGGCTGTCCCATTCTTCAAAAAACACCTTGGGCCGGCGCGCACCGGCGGCGATCCTGGCCGCAACGGCCATTTGCATGGCACGCAGATCGGCCTGCATCTGTGCGATACGCTGCGCACCCTGCTCCGCCTCGCCCACCATGGCGGCCAACTGAAACAACATGGAGAAAATCTCGGCCACGCTGCGCTGGTTGAAGATCGTGACCTGCACGCCGCGCTTGACCAGGTCGGACGCAATATCCGCCTGCAGGTCCGAAAAGCCCAGCACGCAGTCAGGCTGCAGTTCCATGATCTTGTCGATCTTCGCACTCAGGAAGGCGCTGACGCGCGGCTTCTCGTCACGCGCGCGCCTGGGCCGCACGGTGTAGCCTGAAATGCCCACGATGCGATGTTCCTGACCCAACAGGTAGAGCCATTCGGTGGTTTCCTCTGTCAGGCAGACGATGCGCTGCGGGCCGGGCTGGTAATGCAGCAAGTCCGTCATGCAGTCACCTCTGCAGGTGCCGTGAACAGCTCCACCACCGCTTCAGGGCAAGACGGGAACCAGGCATGGAAGTAACTGGCGCGCACCGCACCCTGCTGCCACACGGCCTCACCTGCGTCGCTTGACGGTTCGGTACCTGGGCGCGCTGTTCGGGCTGTCGCCTGCAGGGGCGTGGCCGTGGTCGAGTAATGGAAAGTGTGGCCGCGAAGAGTGCCGCTGGCCAGCGGCAGCTGCTGCGGGCCCAGGCCGGCCAGCAGCTTCTGCATGGTCACTTCGCCAGGCATCACACCCCATTGCGCATGGCGCTGGCCATCCATCGTGACCAGCGTGTCAAACAGCGCCATCATGCCGCCGCACTCGGCCCACACAGGTTTTCCTGCAGCAATGTGCGCGGCCAGGCTTTCCCGCATAGGAGTATTGGCAGCAATCGTTTCTGCGTGAAGTTCGGGGTAACCGCCGGGAATCCACAGCGCGTCGCAAGCTGGTACAGCCGTGTCGAAGAGAGGCGAGAAAAACACCAGCTCGGCACCCAGCGCGCGCAGGGTGTCGAGGTTAGCCGCATAGATAAAGCAGAAAGCAGCGTCACGCGCAATGGCGATCGTCTTGCCCTGAAGTGCCGGTAGTACGGACACAGAAGCTTCAGCAGCGGTAAAGTCCACCGCCCATCGTTGCAAATCATCCAACGTCATCTGGCCCAACGGCGTGGCTGCCAACGTATCGGCCGCGGCGTCCAGCCTCTCCATGGCATCTGCCACTTCGGTGGCAACCGTCAGGCCCAGGTGACGCTTGGGCAGCGCCATGGCGGCATTGCGCAGCACTGCACCCAGCCATTGGCCAGGCTCCACACTGGCCTGCAGCATGCCCGCATGGCGTGCGTTGGCGACCCGGTTGGCCAGCACCCCGGCCCAGGGCATATGGGGGCGGTAGTGCTGCAGGCCAAAGGCCAGAGCGCCAAAGGTGGCCACCATGCCCGACGCATCCACCACCGCCAGCACGGGCAAACCAAAGCGTTGTGCCAGGTCGGCTGCGCTGGGCTCACCGTCAAACAGGCCCATCACCCCCTCGACAATGATGAGGTCGGCCTCCAGTGCCGCCGCATGCAGGCGCGCCCGGCAATCGTCTTCGCCCGTCATCCACAGGTCCATCTGGTACACCGGTGCGCCGCTGGCCAGGGTATGCCAGCAAGGGTCCAGAAAATCAGGCCCGCACTTGAACACCCGCACGCGCCGGCCCTGCCGCGCATGTAGCCGCGCCAGTGCGCACGCCACCGTCGTCTTGCCCTGGCCCGAAGCCGGGGCAGCGATGAGGATGGCAGGGCAACGGACGGGCTTTTGCATGGTTGGTGTGGCCAAAGGGTTACTGGGGTGCCCATGTCAGGCCGACGTACACAGAACGCCGGCCATTGGCGTAGGTACCCGCGGTCTGGTAGGCCTTATCCGCCACATTGTCCAGCTTGGCGACCAGTTTCCAGTCACGCGACAGCGCAGTCGTGGCGATCAGATTTATGAGTGAGTAGCCCGGCAACACTACATTACTGGTGTCGCTRTCGAAGGTGTGCGAAGCCATCACCAGATCCGTCGCCAATTGCCAGCCGCCCAACGGCATCTCGGCACCCAGCGTTCCGTATTGGCGGGAGCGGCGCTGCAAGGTGCGGTTGGTCACCAGGTTCTTGGGGTTCTGCAGGTCCAGCGAACCGTGGATGTGAACATTGCCCAGCGTCTCTGCAGCCGTGAACGTCAGCCCGGTGTATTGGGCCTGGGCCGTGTTGGCATAGCAGCCACGATTGCTCAACACCGTCGGCGGGCCGCCGTTGAGGCAAGGGCCGTTGCCCGTGACATAGCTCAGCAGGTTGGTCAGGCGGTTGCGATATGCAGTGACACCATACTGGGCTGTGCCCTGGCTGTATTTAAGCGCCACTTCTACACTACGGCCGGATTCTGGCTTCAAGTTCGAGGTGCCGTAGATGCTGAAGCGCTGGTACAGCGTGGGTACCCGAAAGGAGGTGCCGGCAGAGGCGGACACTTTCCACTGCGGTGTGAGCGCAAAGGCATAGGCGGCAGAGCCGGTGGTCTTGCCGCCGAACTCGCTGTCCGTGTCATGACGGGCATTGAACTGCACCGTGTGCGCGCCGCCGCTCCAGCCGTAGCCGAGGCTCACGCCATCCAGCGAACGGTTCCCGTTGAGGGTGCTCACGCCAGCCGGCACGGCCGATGAGCCAACCAGGCGGAATACATCGCGGCGGCTTTCCAGGGTGGCGCTCAAAAGATGCGCGCCGACGCGGTATTCGTTCTGGAACAGCAGCGTGCTGATGGTGCTCTTGTCGTAGGAAATTTGCGGCGTCGAGCCGTTCAGGCCCTCTTCACCAGAGTCGGTACCCTGCGTGATCGCCAGCTTGGTGCTGTATTGGCCAGACCATTTGGCATCCCACTGCAAGCCAAGGGTCTGCAGGTCGCTGATGCGGCGGAAGTCGCGGGTAAGGCCGCCATCGTACTGCGCGTCAACATGGCTCTGCAACATGTTGGCTTCAATTCGGTGGTCGGGGTTGATTTGCAAACCCAGCTTGGCATTGGCACTCTGGCTTTTGTAGCCGTCGGCATCGGGATTCTGGGTGGCAATCGTCCGGGCGTTAAAACCGTCGCTTTGCCCCTGTGTCAGCCCGATCGAATAATCAAAGGCGCCCGCCGAGCCGCTGGCAGCGAACTCGGCACGGCTGGTGTTGTAGGAGCCGTAGCCCACCGTCACGGAAGGCGAAAACGAGCCCTGGCCGCGCTTGGTGAAAATCTGGATCACGCCGGCCACGGCGTCGGAGCCATAGACTGCGCTGCTGGGGCCGCGCACGATCTCAATGCGGTCGATCAGCGAGAGGGGAATGTTGTTCCAGGAGGCGGCTCCAGCCGTCGTCTGAGACTCCACCCTCACGCCGTCCACAAAAACCGGGGTGTGGCGGGTTTCACCGCCGCGCACAAAAACGCTGGTGTTGCTGCCGATACCGCCGTTGCGGGTGATCTGTATGCCTGGCACACGGACCAGAATATCAGCCAGCCCTACCGGGCCGGCCCGCTCTATGGCTTCACGGTCAATGACCGTGACATCGGCAATCACGTCGCCGATAGCTTGGGCACTGCGGGTGGCGGTGACCACGGTTTCCCTGAGCTGGGGCGCGGTGCCGGCCTGCGCAAGCTGCACAGGTGCAACGGACGGGTCGACTTGCGCCGGTGGCGAGAAGGCATGGGCCGGCGAAAAAAGAGCCAGCGGAAATGCAGCGGCCACAGCCAGCGAAAGCGCGGCGCGGCGTGCAGGAAATACACAGGTTTTCATGGAATCAGACGGTCAGCAAAATACCCTCACC
>NZ_JBFUBD010000053.1:0-16369 GCF_056405935.1 Polaromonas sp. P1_E3 | reverse complement strand
TTTCACTGGTCTTCAAAAAACTGCGTGTGGTGCGCATGGTGGACACCAAACGCAACACCCTTGTCTATCTCACCTATTCAGATCGCGTGATTGAGGGTTCGCCGCAAAACAGCGTGACGGCGGTTCCGGTGCCGGCGGGCACCGTGATTCCGGTGAAGTAATGGCAAGACGGCCGGTGGTTGGCGGGCGGCCTGAATACCCCCGCTGGCCGGCGGGACTAGCGTGCTGCGCCATCGGTATTTTCACTTTTGACAACAGAATTTCGACCCATGACCCAAACCACAAACCCAAGCACCGCCACCGCCCTCTCCGATTTCCCCATCACCCAGAAATGGCCGGCCCAGCACCCTGACCGCATCCAGCTGTATTCGCTGCCCACGCCCAACGGCGTGAAGGTATCGATCATGCTGGAAGAGTGCGGCCTGCCCTATGAGCCGCACCTGGTTGACTTTGGCAGCAACGACCAGATGTCGCCGGCCTTTTTGTCGTTGAACCCGAACAACAAGATCCCTGCCATCCTCGACCCGAACGGTCCCGGCGGCAAACCGCTGRGCCTGTTCGAATCCGGCGCCATCMTGATCTACCTTGCCGAAAAAACCGGGAAATTCCTGCCCGCGGATGCCGCGGCCCGCTACGAAACCATCCAGTGGCTGATGTTCCAGATGGGTGGCATCGGCCCGATGTTTGGCCAGCTCGGCTTCTTCCACAAGTTTGCCGGCAAGGACTATGAAGACAAGCGCCCGCGCGACCGCTATGTCGCCGAATCAAGCCGCCTGCTCGGCGTGCTGAACCAGCGTCTTGAAGGCCGCAGCTGGATCATGGGGGACGACTACACCATTGCAGACATTGCCACCTTCGGCTGGGTACGCAACCTGATCGGGTTTTATGGCGCCGGCGACCTGGTGGAAATCCAGAAATTCCCCCACGTGACGCGCGTGCTCGACGCGTTTGTGGCGCGCCCCGCGGTCGTCAAGGGCCTGGGTATTCCCGCGCGCGCTTGACGCCGCCATGCGCGCCCGGCCGATAGGCCGGGATGGTCAAATTGGCTATCATGGCGGGCATGTCCGACAAGCCAGCTCCCAGCCTGCAACAGATCACAACGGACCGCTTTCGCCTGCTGGTGGATGCGGTGCAGGACTACGGCATTTTCATGCTCGACACCACGGGCAACGTGATGTCCTGGAATATCGGCGCCCAGCGCATCAAGCAATACCAGGCCGACGAGATCATCGGCCGCAATTTCTCCACCTTTTACCCCCCTGAGGCAGTCGCCGCCGGATGGCCCGCCGAGGAGTTGCGCCGTGCCGAAAGAGACGGGCGCTTCGAGGAAGAAGGCTGGCGCATACGCAAGGATGGCAGCCGTTTCTGGGCCAATGTCGTCATTACCGCGCTCAGGGACGAACACGGAAAACTCGCCGGTTTCGGGAAGGTTACACGCGACCTCACGGAACGCCGGGCTCACGAGGAAGCGCTGCGCGAGAGCGAGGAACGCTTCAGGTTCATGATCGAAGGCGTGCGGGACTACGCGATCTTCATGCTCAGCCCCGACGGCGTGATCGAGAGCTGGAACAGCGGCGCGCAGCTCATCAAGGGCTACAGCCCGAGCGAAGTCATCGGCAAACATTTCAGCCTGTTTTACCGTCCTGAAGACCTTGAGGCCGGCAAACCCCAGGCCGAGCTGAAGGCGGCCCTGGAGCACGGCCGGGCCGAAGAAGAAGGCTGGCGCGTTCGCCGCGATGGCTCGGTGTTCTGGGCCAATGTGGTGATCGCCCCGGTGTATGACACGGGCCGGCAACTGCGCGGCTTTGTCAAAGTCACCCGCGACATGACCGAAAGGCGACGCCTGCACGAGCTGGAAAAATCCAGCAAGCGCATGAGCGAGTTCCTTGCCATGCTGGCGCACGAGCTGCGCAACCCGCTGGCCCCCATCCGCAACGCCATCACCATCCTGCAGCTGGAGCCCTCCCCCAGCCCGCTGGTTCGAAGCAGCCGCGACATGATTGACCGGCAGCTTTCGCACATGACACGGCTGGTCGACGACCTGCTGGATGTCGGGCGGCTGACCACCGGCAAGATCCGCTTCAAGGCGGAGCAGGTTTCCTACAACCAGGTGGTGGCCCGTTCCATCGAGGCGGTGCGCCCGTTGTTTGACGCGCGGCGCCACCGCCTGACGACAGACATCCCGGCAGCGTCGATGCTGGTGCAAGGAGATGCCACGCGGCTTGCACAGGTATTGCAAAACCTGCTGATCAACGCGGCCAAGTACACCCCCGAAGCGGGATTGATTGAGCTGAAGGTCTGGCAGGAAGGATCTCAGCTGTACACCTCGGTCAAGGACAACGGGCTGGGACTCTCGTCCGAGGCGCTCAGCCAGATCTTCGAGCTGTTCTCCCAGGGCGACGCGCAGACCGCCGCGCGGGAAAGCGGGCTGGGCATCGGTCTCACCCTGGCGCGCTCCCTGGTGGAAATGCACGGCGGTGCATTGCACGCCGAAAGCGAAGGGGCCGGCCGTGGCAGCACCTTCACGTTTTTCCTGCCGAATGCGCAGGTGCAAGCCAGCGACTCCGCCGACATGGACGGCGGGCAAGGCGCGCCCATCCTGGTGGTGGACGACAACCGCGATGCCGCCAACAGCCTGGCCGAAATTCTCAGGCTGATGGACTGCCAGGTGAAAGTGGCCTACGACGGCCCCGCCGCGCTGGAGCTTTTTCGCCAGCAGACGCCGCAAGCCATCTTGCTGGACCTGGGCATGCCGGGCATGAACGGCTACGAGGTGCTGACAGCCCTGCGCGGCCTGCACGGCGGCGACCAGGTCACCGTCGCGGCCCTCACCGGCTTCGGCACGGACGAGGACAAAAAACGCGCCCTCGCGGCCGGGTTCGACGAACACCTCACCAAGCCGCTGGACTTCGCCGCCTTGCAGGCATTCCTGCAAACTGCCGGCGTGGCGGTTTGAATCTCTGGGGACGGCAGAAAGTAAGCCTGGCCTGGCGCCTCATTCACGTAAACGCCCAAAGTCCAATAGAAACGGGCGCAAGCAGCTATTAAATACATAGCAGCCTGAAAAATCGTCGACCAGCCCGGCTGGCCAGCAGGTCCTCCGGCGGGTTACCCCGGCCATGGGTGTATAACCAGAGCCCCGGTTCCGCGCCTTTTCCCCATCGCGCGCGGCCACCTCATATCAAGCGGGCGCACTGGGCGCCCTGCCACACCAAGGAACATCAAACATGGGCGCGCAGTGGAAAGCAAAAGGCAAGGAACTGGCGGCAAATGCCAAAGGCAAGGTATTTGGGAAACTGGCCAAGGAAATCATGGTGGCCGCGCGCAGCGGCGCTGACCCGTCATTGAACGCGCGCCTGCGGCTGGTGGTCGAACAGGCGCGCAAGGTCTCCATGCCCAAGGAGACACTGGAGCGTGCCATCAAGAAAGGCGCCGGGCTCACGGGCGACGCGGTGCATTTTGAACACGTGATCTACGAGGGTTTTGCACCGCACCGCGTACCGGTCATGGTCGAATGCCTGACCGACAACCTGAACCGCACCGCCTCCGAAGTTCGCGTGCTGTTTCGCAAAGGGCAGCTGGGCACCTCCGGCTCCGTCAGCTGGGATTTCGACCACGTAGGCATGATTGAGGCTGAGCCTTCCGCAGCCGGCGCAGACCCCGAGCTGGCCGCCATTGAAGCGGGCGCCCAGGACTTTGAGCCCGGCGAAGAAGAAGGCAGCACCCTGTTCCTGACCGATGCCGCCGACCTGGACCTGGTGAGCCGCGCATTGCCGGCCCAAGGTTTCAGCGTGCTGTCGGCCAAGCTGGGCTACAAGGCCAAGAACCCGATTGACCCGGCTTCGCTGAGCGCTGCGGACCTGGAGGAAGTGGAAGCCTTCCTGGCCGCTATCGACGCGAACGATGACGTGCAAAACATTTTTGCGGGCCTGGGTGGCTAGGCACCAGGCATCTGTACCGCAGCGCCCCGATTGACGCTTCACCGCGCCGGTGCTTCAGGAATGCAAAAGGCCCGCTTTCACACTGAAAGCGGGCCTTTTGAGACATTTCAGRCAKCAAAACAGCCTGAGACCCAATAGGGACGGGCGCAAGCAGCTATTAAATCAATAGCGCCTGCAGCGCAGTTTACTGTGGCGCCGTTTCAAACTTGAACACGCCCGGGTCGCGGATCGGGTCGACATCCACCGGTATCGTGCTCTTGGGCGGAAAGCGCCCTTCGAGCAACAGCTTCGATAGCGGGTTTTCAATGCGCTGCTGGATGGCCCGCTTGAGCGGACGCGCGCCAAACACAGGGTCAAACCCCACCTTGGCGAGCTCGGCAATCGCCGCCTCCGACACCTCCATGTTGAGGTCCATTTTCTGCAGACGCGCGATCAGCGTACGCAGCTGGATGCGGGCAATCGACTCGATGTTTTTCGCGTCGAGCGAATGGAACACCACGGTCTCGTCAATGCGGTTCAGGAACTCGGGCCGGAAGTAGTTCTTCAGCTCGCCCTCCACCGCTTCCTTGATGTCCTCGTAGGGCTGGCCCACCATCGACTGGATGACGGGCGAGCCGATATTGCTGGTCATCACGATCACGGTGTTCTTGAAGTCCACGGTGCGGCCCTGGCCGTCGGTCAGGCGGCCGTCGTCCAGCACCTGCAGCAGCACATTGAAGACATCGGGGTGGGCCTTCTCCACCTCATCGAGCAGCAGCACGCTGTAGGGCTTGCGGCGCACGGCTTCGGTCAGGTAGCCGCCTTCCTCATACCCCACGTAGCCCGGGGGCGCACCGATCAGGCGGGCCACCGAATGCTTTTCCATGAACTCGCTCATGTCGATGCGGACCAGGTGGTCTTCGCTGTCGAACAGGAAACCCGCCAGCGCCTTGCACAGCTCGGTCTTGCCCACACCGGTGGGGCCCAGGAACAGGAAGGAGCCGGTGGGTCGATTGGGGTCGGACAAACCCGAACGCGAGCGGCGGATGGCATTGGCCACGGCGCCGATGGCTTCGTCCTGACCGACCACGCGTTCATGCAGCTTGCCTTCCATGAGCAGCAATTTGTCGCGCTCGCCCTGCATCAGCTTGCTGACGGGAATGCCGGTGGCGCGCGCCACGACCTCGGCGATTTCTTCCGCGCCGACCTGGGTGCGCAGCAGCGTGGGCGCGTTGGACTTGCCTTTGTGGGCTTCGCTGTCCTGCGCTTCTTTCAGGCGTTTTTCAAGCTCGGGCAGCTTGCCGTACTGCAGCTCGGCGACCTTGTTGAAATCGCCCTTGCGGGTGAACTCCTCGATCTGGAAGCGGATGCGGTCGATCTCTTCCATCACGTCCTTGGAACCGAGCGCCTGTGCTTTTTCAGCCTGCCAGATTTCGTCGAGGTCGGAGATTTCCTTTTGCAGCTTGACAATCTCCTCTTCGATCAGGCCAAAGCGTTTTTGCGAGGACTCGTCTTTCTCGCGGCGCACGGCTTCACGCTCGATCTGCAGCTGGATCAGGCGGCGGTCCAGCCGGTCCATGACCTCCGGCTTGGAATCCATCTCGATCTTGATCTTGGCCGCAGCCTCGTCGATCAGGTCGATGGCCTTGTCAGGCAGGAACCGGTCGGTGATGTAGCGATGGCTGAGCTCGGCAGCGGCCACGATGGCCGGGTCGGTGATCTGCACGCCGTGATGGGCTTCATACTTTTCCTGCAGGCCACGCAGGATGGCAATCGTGGCCTCCACGGTCGGCTCACCCACCAGGATTTTCTGGAAGCGGCGCTCCAGCGCGGCGTCTTTTTCAATGTACTTGCGGTATTCGTCGAGCGTAGTGGCGCCCACACAGTGCAGTTCGCCGCGCGCCAGCGCGGGCTTGAGCATGTTGCCCGCATCCATGGCGCCTTCGGCCTTGCCGGCGCCCACCATGGTGTGCAGCTCGTCAATGAAGACGATGGTCTGGCCTTCATCCTTGGCCAGTTCATTCAGCACGGTTTTCAGGCGCTCCTCAAATTCGCCGCGGAACTTGGCGCCGGCCAGCAGCGCCGCCATGTCCAGGCTCAGCACGCGCTTGCCCTTGAGTGARTCAGGCACCTCGCCGGCSACGATGCGCTGGGCCAGGCCTTCGACGATCGCGGTCTTGCCGACGCCGGGCTCGCCGATCAGCACGGGGTTGTTTTTGGTGCGGCGCTGCAGCACCTGGATGGCGCGGCGGATTTCATCGTCGCGGCCGATGACCGGGTCGAGCTTGCCCAGGCGGGCGCGTTCGGTCAGGTCCATGCAGTATTTTTTGAGGGCTTCGCGCTGGCCTTCGGCGTCGGCGCTGTTCACGCCCTGGCCGCCGCGCACGGCATCAATCGCCGCTTCCAGCGCCTTGCGGGTCAGGCCGTTTTCCTTGGCCAGCCGCCCTGCATCGCTCTTGCTGTCGGCCACGGCCAGCAGGAAGAGCTCTCCGGCGATGAACTGGTCGTTGCGCTTGATGGCTTCTTTTTCGGTGGCCTGCAGCAGCCTGGCGAGATCGGGGCTGACCTGGACCTGGTCCTGGCCTTCCACTTGCGGCAGCTTCTTGACGGCCGCATCGGCCGCCTGCGTGAGGCCGCCCACATTGACGCCGGCTTTCTCCAGCAGGGCACGGGGGCCGTCCTCCTGGCGCAGCATGGCGGCCAGCAGGTGAACGGGTTCGATATAGCCGTTGTCATTGCCCAGCGCGAGGGATTGCGCGTCGCTCAGGGCTTCCTGGAATTTGGTCGTAAGTTTGTCTTGTCGCATTGAATTTGACTCCGCAAAGGGGCTCGAGGGCTCACGAAGGAGCGGTTATCGCCGAGTTTGGGGCTTTTGCGCCCCTTTTCAAGTCATTCAGCCACAAGCACAGCAGGCGATTGGGCCGCGTTTGACGCAGGTCAAGCCCCGCAGCGGGCTCAGGCGTTGCTGGCGCTGATGCCCCATTTCGCCAGTGCCGCATCGTCGCTGACCCGGGCGTCCACCCAGCGGGCGCCTTCCGGCGTTTCTTCTTTTTTCCAGAACGGCGCCTGGGTTTTCAGGTAGTCCATCAGGAATTCGCAGGCCTTGAAGCTCTCGCYGCGATGGGCCGAGATAACGGCCACCATGACCACCTGGTCCAGCGGCTGCAGCAGGCCAACGCGGTGGATGACGCGGGCGCCGAAAATATCGAAGCGCGACATCGCCTCGTCGATCATGCCCTCGATGGCTTTTTCGGTCATGCCTGGGTAATGTTCGAGTTCCATGCTGCTGACGCTCATGCCGTCATTGCGGTCCCTTACCGTGCCGGTGAAAGTGCAAACGGCCCCGACCCGCTTGTCGCCGACGCGCAGTGCGGCGACCTCATCGGCGAGGTTGAAGTCATCGGTGGTGATCACGACACGAGGGGAAGGCGAAGTCATAGTGGCAATTTTGCCACTGAGCCGCTCCGGCTGGTGCCTGTTCAGTGCCGAAGCAGGTGCCAGAATCCGCCACGTCAAGTAATATGGATGGATGACTGGCCACATTCACCTTCTTGCCAACCGGACGCCCGACAGCGCCCGGGGCTTTGAAGCGTGCGCCAGCAAATCGAAAAAACCGTTGCTCATTTGACCGGGGCTGCGGTTCCGTCGTCGAATGAGCGATGGAACCGCCGGCTACTTTTCCAAGTCTTTTGCGGACACACCTTCTCTTGTTCTGATGGCGGCCTTCCAAGCCGGTCAGTTTTTCAGGATGTGTATTCATGCAAACAGCGCTCAACGTCAACCAGGCCGCTCAGGCAAATCAACCCGCTCAGGCAACTTACGATTTCTCGGGACTCTGGATCCCGCTCGTCACCCCGTTTGACGAGGACAAGGTCGACTACGGGGCCTTGAAGCGCCTGGTGGCGCACTACCGGGCCAGCGGCATTGCCGGGCTGGTGGTTTGCGGCTCCACCGGCGAAGCCGCCGCCCTGGATGAAGACGAGCAACTGGCGGTACTGCAGGCCGTGATGGCTGAAGCGCCCAGCCTGCCAGTGATCATGGGCTTGTCCGGCTACCACCTGGGTAAAACGGCTGCACGTGTCCGCACCTTAAGTCAGCTGAACCTCGCTGGCATCTTGCTCCCGGCACCCAGCTATATCCGCCCTTCGCAGGCAGGCTTAATCGAATGGTTCACCACCCTGGCCGATGCCAGCGCAGTGCCGGTGGTGCTTTACGACATTCCCTACCGCACGGGCAGCCAGATGGCACTGGAGACCATTCGGGCGCTGGCGATGCACCCACGCATTCAGGCGCTCAAGGACTGCGGCGGTGACCCAGCAAAAACACGGTCGTTAATCGCCCACGGGCAACTGCAGGTGCTGGCGGGCGAGGATGCGAACATTTTCACGACGGTGGCGGCTGGCGGCCAGGGCGCCATCGCGGCAGCGGCGCATTTGCATACGGCGCGATTTGCGGAAGTTGTCCGGCGCCTTCGAGCGGGCGACGTGGCCGGCGCCGGGACTTTGTGGAAACCGCTGCCGCCGCTGATCGAAGCCCTGTTTGCAGAACCTAATCCGGGCCCGCTCAAGGCATTGCTGGCGCGCCAGGGTTTGCTGCGCGACGAGTTGCGCAGCCCGATGACGCGCGCGTCTGCAGCCTTGGTGGACCAGCTTGTGAAGCTGGATGCGCTGGTAGTTTGACCCCCGTGAGTGAGCGGATCAGCCGCCGGTGACGGGCGGAAAGAAGGCGACTTCGCAGCCCTCACTGAGTACAGCCGACTCGTCGCTCATGACCTGGTTCAGCGCCATGCGTACGGACTTGCCGCGCGCAAGCGCTGCAGCATGCGCGGACGTGGCGGCCAGCAGTTCGTCGCGCAGGCCCGCCAGCGTGGTGGCGGAGGTGTCTCGCACCTCGCTGCCCTGCCCGATGGCTTCGCGAATCGAGGCAAAGTATTTGACGGTGATTTTCATGCCGGACCTTGCGGAATGTTTAGGACATCAATGCCGAAAACGGGATGAACTGCACCACGTCACCGTGCGCGATGGTCTGGCCTGCCGGGTTGTCGATCACGCCGTCACCCCAGACTGCCGAGGTCAACACGCCCGAACTCTGGTTGCCGAACAGCTCCAGCCCGCCGGCTGCGTTGCGCCTGACGCGCAGGAACTCGCGGCGCTTGTCGGCTTTGGGCCAGTTGAAATGGGCCGGCGCCGCAATCGGGCTGGCGGCTGTTTGCACAGCGCCCTGCAGCTTGAGCAGGAAAGGCCGCACCAGCACCAGGAAGGTCACGAAGCTGGAGACGGGATTGCCAGGCAGGCCGATGAAATGGGAGCCGGCAATCTTGCCGTACGCAAAGGGCTTGCCCGGTTTCATGGCAATCTGCCAGAGCGCCAGCTCACCCAGTGCCTGCACCGCGGGCTTGATGTGGTCTTCTTCGCCCACCGACACGCCACCGCTGGTGAGGATCAGGTCGTGCTGCTCGCTGGCGCCCTTGAGCGCGGCAATGGTGGCGTCCAGCCGGTCCGGCACGATGCCCAGGTCGGTGACCGTGCAGCCCAGGCGCAGCAGCAGCGCGCGCAAAAAGAAACGGTTGGAGTTGTAGATGGCGCCGGGTTTCATGTCGGCGGGGGCGACTTCGCCGGGCATGACGAGCTCGTCGCCGGTGGAAAAGAGGGCCACGCGCACCCGCGGCGCCACCTGCAGTTTGTCGAAGCCGATGCTGGCGGCAAGGCCGAGCGAAGCCGGGGTCAGGCGCTCGCCGCGGCGCAGCACCACAGCACCCGAGGCCACGTCTTCACCGCGACGGCGGATCCACTGGCCGGGCTGGGGTTGCACCCTGATGCGCACGCCGGCGTCCACCACTTCGCAGTCTTCCTGCATCACCACGGCATCGGCGCCCGGCGGAATGGGTGCGCCGGTAAAGATGCGCGCCGCGGAGACTGGGGCCAGCAGGTGGCCGCTGCTGCCGGCCGGAATGCGCTGGTTGACCTGCAGCGCGGCACCTTCGGCCCAGTCGGCGGTGCGCAGCGCATAGCCGTCCATGGAGCTGTTGTCATGCGCGGGCACGTCGAGGCTGGACACCAGGTTCTGGGCCAGCACGCGGCCGTCGGCGTCAAAGGTGGAAACGGTCTCGAAACCGGGCAGCAACGCCGCGCGGTCCAGCAACTCGGCCAGCGCCTGGTCCAGTGGCTTCAAGGGGGTCCGGCCGGGCTGTGGCGCAGGCCCAGCGGGCGTAGGGGAAACAGAACTCATGGTCGGGGTGTCCGGAACAAAAGCATGAACGGAACGAAAGGCCTGCCTCGGCGAATGCTCAACCGAAACGGTCTTCGAACGAATAGGCGAAGCGTTCCTGATTGTTGACCAGGTACTCTGCCACGGCGCCGGCGTCGTCCAAATCCAGCACCGGGCGCAAGGTTGCTGCCGGCAGTTGATCGGGCGCATCCGTGGCAACCGCGACGATGAAGTCGTCGTCCGGATAAAGCGCGGGCTTGCCGGGATAGTCTGCCGAAGGAGCGCGCCAGACTTCCACCTTGAGCAGGTCGCTGCTTTTAAAACCTTCGACCAGCACCCAGTCCACGCCGCCATAAAGTTCGGCGATCAACTGATGCACCGTGAGTTCTGACGGCTTTTCAAATTCGCGCATCAGTGCCAGCCGGTTGGCCGAAGCCACCACAACTTCAAAGGCTCCGGCCGCACGGTGGCGGAAGGTGTCCTTGCCCGGGTGGTCGATGTCGAACTTGTGGTGGGCATGCTTGACCACCGAAACACGCAGGCCCCTGGCCTTCAGTGCCGGGATCAGCTTTTCGACCAGTGTGGTCTTGCCCGACCCCGAATACCCTGCAAATCCGACCACGTTCATGATGCCGCTCTCACAGAAAGGAAAACAGAAGTACGCCTTCTTTGCTATTAAAAATATAGCTACTTGCGCGCGTCAAATATGGGCTGCGGCCCGATTCAATGCACATTGTCGGCAATGTAGCGTTTGATCACGCCCGCATCGGCCGGCAGCACCTTGACGCGTTTGGGCAGCGCCTCAATGCCTTCGAACTTCGCGGGCCGGGTGGGTGACTGGCCCAAGGCTTCTTCAATGGTGGCCGCGAACTTGATGGGCAAGGCGGTTTCCAGCACGACCATGGGCACGCCGGGCTGGAGCTGCTCGCGCGCCACTTTCACGCCGTCGGCGGTGTGGGTGTCGATCATGGTGCCGAAACGCTTGTGGGTATCGCGGATGGTGGCCAGCCGGTCGGCGTGGGTGCTCTTGCCGCTCACGAAACCGTAGCGCTGCGCGGCCGATTTGAAAGCGGCCTCGCCGCTCAGGTCGAACGAACCCTGGCTGCCCAGCTGGTCATGGAACAAGGCCCTGGTCTTGCCGCCGTCGCGGCCCAGCAGGTCAAACACAAAACGCTCAAAATTCGAGGCCTTGGAGATGTCCATGGACGGGCTGGAGGTTTCGTGCGTGTCGGCGCTGCTGCGTACGCGGTAAACGCCGGTGCGGAAGAACTCGTCAAGCACGTCGTTTTCGTTGGTGGCCACTACCAGCTTGGCGATGGGCAGGCCCATCATGCGGGCGACATGGCCGGCGCAGACATTGCCGAAATTGCCGGACGGAACCGTGAAGTCGACCTTCTGCAGCTGGGAATTTTCCGACGGGCCGCCCCTAGGAAAATTAGCCCCCTCGGGGGGCAGCGAGGACACGCCAGTGCCGAGCGTGGGGGCCACGTTCGTGGCCTGAAAGTAGCCGGCGAAGTAATAAACGACCTGCGCCATCAGGCGCGCCCAGTTGATGGAGTTGACCGTGCCGATCTTGTATTGGCGCTTGAAGGCCAGGTCGTTGGAGACAGCCTTGACGATGTCCTGGCAATCGTCGAACACGCCGTCAATGGYGATGTTGTGGATATTTTCGTCCTGCAGGCTGAACATCTGGGCCTGCTGAAAAGGGCTCATGCGGCCATTGGGCGATGTCATGAAGACGCGCACGCCCTTCTTGCCGCGCATGGCGTATTCGGCCGCGCTGCCGGTGTCGCCGCTGGTGGCGCCCAGGATGTTGAGCTCTTCACCGCGCCGTGCCAGTTCATATTCGAACAGGTTACCCAACAGCTGCATGGCCATGTCCTTGAAGGCCAGCGTGGGGCCGTTGGACAGGGCTTCAAGGTAAACGCCGTCTTCGAGCTTTTTCAGCGGCACGATGGCTTTCGTGCCAAACACTTCTTCGGTATAGGTTTTGTTGCAGAGGGTTTTGAGATCAGCCGCCGGAATATCGTCGACGTACAGCGAAAGCACCTCGAAAGCCAGTTCGGCGTACGACAGGCCGCGCCACTTCTGCAGCGTGGCCGCGTCCACCTGCGGATATTGCTCTGGCAGGTAAAGGCCGCCGTCGGGTGCCAGGCCTTCTAGCAGGATTTCACAAAAGCGCTTGCGGTCTGCATGGCCGCGGGTGGAGATGTACAACATCAGGCCAGCTCCTCCTTGCGGATGCGGGTGATGGGCGCGAGCACCGTGGGCAACGCCTGCATTTGGGCCAGGGCTTCGTTCATCTTCGCTTCCACGCACTCGTGCGTGAGGATGATGAGGTCGGTGTGCGTGGAACCCACGCCGCCCACTTCATCGGCTTCGCGCTGCAGCACGGCATCGATGCTGATGTCCGTGCCAGCCAGGATGCCGGTGACCTTGGCCAGCACGCCAGCCTGGTCTGCGACTTTGAGGCGCAGGTAGTAGCTGGTGACGACTTCGGACATGGGCACCACGGGCAGGTCGCTCATCGCGTCGGGCTGGAAAGCCAGGTGCGGCACGCGGTGTTCTGGGTCTGCGGTGTGCAGACGGGCAATGTCCACCAGGTCGGCGATCACGGCGCTGGCGGTGGGCTCGCTGCCCGCGCCCTTGCCGTAGTACAGCGTGGTGCCGACAGCGTCGCCCTGCACCACCACGGCGTTCATGGCGCCTTCAACATTGGCGATCAAACGTTTGGCCGGCACCAGGCTGGGATGCACGCGCAGCTCAATGCCGTTGGCGGCGCGCTTGGTGATGCCCAGCAGCTTGATGCGGTAGCCAAGCTGCTCGGCATAACGGATGTCTTGTGCGGCGAGGCCCGTGATGCCCTCGACATACGCTTTGTCGAACTGCACGGGAATGCCGAAAGCAATCGCCGACATCAGCGTGACCTTGTGGCCGGCATCTACGCCTTCGATGTCAAAGGTGGGATCGGCTTCGGCATAGCCCAGGCGCTGCGCTTCTTTGAGCACGACGTCGAAGTCCAGGCCTTTGTCGCGCATTTCGGACAGGATGAAGTTGGTGGTGCCGTTGATGATGCCGGCGATCCACTGGATGCTGTTGGYGGTGAGGCCTTCGCGCAGGGCCTTGATGATCGGGATGCCGCCGGCCACCGCCGCTTCAAACGCGACCATCACGCCCTTGCGGTGGGCCGCTGCAAAAATCTCGGTGCCGTGCACGGCCMGCAGCGCCTTGTTGGCGGTGACGACGTGCTTGCCGGCCTCGATGGCTTCAAGCACCAGCTGTTTGGCGATGCCATAGCCGCCTATGAGTTCGATCACGATGTCGACGTCGGGGCTGGCCACGACCTTGCGGGCATCGTCCACCACCTGCACGCCGGGGCCGACTGCGGCCTTCGCGCGCGCCACGTCGAGGTCGGCCACCATGGTGATCTCAATGCCACGGCCGGCACGGCGGCGGATTTCTTCCTGGTTGCGCCGCAGTACGTTKTAGGTGCCGCTGCCCACGGTGCCGATGCCCAGGAGGCCTACGCGGATGGGGCTCAAATTCGTCGGTTTCATAGTCGCTGAGGTCTTGTTTTAGTTGATCGTGGAGGCCTGCCGCCTCGATGGCGCAGGGAACTGGGGAATGAAGGGGCAAGTACAGGGTCAAGTTCGGTTGTTGCGGTAGTTCTCGAGGAACTTCGCAATGCGGCCAATGGCTTCGCGCAGGTCTTCCTCATGCGGCAGGAAGACGATGCGAAAGTGGTCCGGCTCGGGCCAGTTAAATCCCGTGCCCTGCACCAGCATGACCTTGGTCTCCTTGAGGAGCTCCAGGAAAAACTGGCGATCGTCCTTGATCGGGTAGACCTTGGGGTCGAGGCGCGGAAACATGTAGAGCGCAGCGCTGGGTTTGACACAGGTGACGCCGGGTATGGCGGTAATCAGTTCGTAGGCCATGTCGCGCTGGCGGCGCAGGCGGCCGCCCTCGCAGGTCAGGTCGTTGATGCTCTGGTAGCCGCCCAGCGCSGTCTGGATAGCCCATTGGCCAGGCACGTTGGAGCACAGCTTCATGTTGGCCAGCATGTTCAGGCCTTCGATGTAGTCTTGCGCCTGCTTCTTGGGGCCCGACACCACCATCCAGCCGGCGCGGTAACCGCAGGAGCGGTAGCTTTTGGAGAGCGAATTGAAGGTCAGCGTCAGCACGTCGGTCGAAAGGCTGGCGATGGCCGTGTGCTTCACATCGTCGTACAGCACCTTGTCATACACCTCGTCCGCGAGGATGACCAGGCCGTGCTCGCGCGCGATGGCGACGATGCCCTTGAGGAGGTCGTCGGAATACAGCGCGCCCGTAGGGTTGTTGGGGTTGATGACCGCAATGGCTTTGGTCTTTGGCGTGATCCGGGCACGGATATCGTCCAGGTTGGGCATCCAGCCATTGCTTTCGTCACACAGGTAATGCACTGGCGTGCCGCCCGAGAGGCTGGTGGAAGCTGTCCACAACGGATAGTCGGGCGCGGGAAGCAGCAATTCATCGCCGTCGTCGAGCAAGGCGTTGGTGGCCATGGAAATCAGCTCGCTCGCGCCGTTGCCGAGGTAGATGTCGTCGAGCGTTACGCCCTTGATGCCCTGCTTCTGGGTTTCATGCATCACGGCTTTGCGTGCGGCAAAAATGCCTTTGCTGTCCGAATAGCCCGCCGAGGCAGGCAGGTTACGGATCATGTCCTGCTGGACTTCTTCCGGGGCGTCAAAACCAAACACCGCGAGATTGCCGATATTGAGCTTGATGAGCTTCTGGCCCTCTTCCTCCATCTGCTTGGCGGCATCCATGATCGGGCCGCGGATGTCATAAAGGACATTGGCCAGCTTGGCAGATTTCGTGATCGGTTTCATGCGGTTTCAAGAGGTATGTGGGCAGGGCCCTGGCGCCCACCATGCTGGCAACGGGGAAGAAGCATCAGCGTCAAGGCAGGAAATTCAGGCGGAATCTATAATTTGACCACATAAAAGAGGGGTTTTGCCTGCAAAAACCGGCAACCGCCCCCTGTGAACCGGCGCGCTCCACGCCATCAAAAACCGCTTAAATAATCGCCGCATGAAACTCCAGCCAGACCGTCTCGATGTGCAGTCCATCCTGGGCTATGGCCCCGGCTGGGTCGGCTTGGGAACCAACGGTGTCGCCGAGAAAATCGAACACAGCATCGTGATTGGCTCAAGGGGCGAGAAGTTTGACTGGAACTGCACGCGTTTTGATCAACTTACGGCAGAGCATTTCGCCCTCCTGGCCGAGACGCAGCCCGAACTCGTAATTTTCGGCAGCGGCTCCCGGCTGCGCTTTCCGCCTCCAGCCTTTTTGCGCGGCCTGATGGAACGCCGCATCGGCATTGAGACCATGGACACGTTGGCGGCCTGCCGGACCTACAACATCCTCGCCGGAGAAGGCCGGCAAGTGATTGCCGCCCTGCTGATTGAAACAGAAGAAACAGAAGGCTGAAATGCCCTCTCTTTCAGGGTAAAATCTAGGGTTGCACTTGGCACCACATCCAGGACTCGCGTCCCGGGCCGGTTGCCCAAAGGCGCGGCTAATTACAACTACTTTCGTCAGGGTCTACTCAGTATGGCAGTCGTCGTCAATAAACCACTCCCCGAATTTGAAGCGATCGCCACGAGCGGCATCAAGGTTTCCAACACTTCCCACGTCGGCAAAGTCGTTGTGCTGTACTTCTACCCCAAGGACAACACGCCAGGCTGCACCACGGAGGCCATGCAGTTCCGTGACCGCTACAAGGATTTCGTCAAGGCCGGTGCGACCGTGTTCGGCGTATCCCGCGACAACATGAAATCGCATGATGAGTTCAAGTCCAAGCTGGAGCTCCCGTTCGAACTCATCGCTGACACCGAAGAAAAAATGTGCCACATGTTTGGCGTGGTCAAAAACAAGATCATGTACGGCAAAAAGGTTAAAGGCATCGAGCGCAGCACCTTCCTGGTGGGCGCCGACGGCCAGCTGAAAGAAGAGTGGCGCGGCCTGAAAGTGCCCGGCCATGTGGACGACGTGCTCAAGGCCGTCAAGGCCCTCAAAAAGGCCGCCTGAGCAGCCTTGACGCCAGTTAGCAACAAAGGATTGCAAAGGATTGCCCTGTCACGCGAGTTGTGCATAATGAACTCATGCTGTTGACCTTCGCAACTGCGCCAAAAGAACAAGCCGCCCTGGTTTCAAGGCGGCTTTTTCGCTTCTGGAACCCTTCTTTTTTAGAGAGTTTTAAG